>DASZUW010000334.1:0-9416 GCA_035547475.1 Solirubrobacterales bacterium | reverse complement strand
GTGGCCGAGAGGGCCGCGTCCCTCGGTCGGCCGTCCCTACCCCCCACCCGCCGGCCCGAACGCGTCGATGATGCGCTCCTGGAACTCGCTCAGCTCCGCGGCGGAGATGAAGTAGGTCGGGGGCGTGAGGAAGAGGGCGTCGGCGCGTTGGGCGGTGGCTTCGACGCGGTCGCGGACCTTGTCGAGGGGGCCGGCGGCGCAGTAGGCCTCGACCATCGCGTCGGGGATGGCGGTTGGGACGGCGGCGAGGTCGCCGCGGCGGAAGGCGTTGCCGGCGTCGGCGGCGGCGGACTCGAAGCCGTGCATGCGCCAGAGGGGGGCGTAGGTCTTGACCGTGGCGTAGAAGGCGATGGTGCGGCGGGCCATGTCGAGGGCGCGGCCCTCGTCGTCGTCGATGGCACAACAGACGGTCGGGATGTAGTCGAATTGGTCGCGCTTGCGGCCCGAGCGCCAGAGGCCGCCTTCGAAGCCGGGGCGGACCACCTCGTCGATCCACATGAGGCTCTGGATCGGGTGGCCGATCAGGCCGTCGGCGACGTCGCCCGCCATGCGGGCCATGCCCGCCTGGACGGCGGCGACGTAGATCGGCGGGGGCGTGTCGCGGGCGGGCGGGTGGGGGCGGACCCAGCCCTTGATGTCGATGTCGTAGTAGTCGCCCTCGTAGCGGATCGGCTCGCCCTTGCCCGCCTGGCGCATGATCAGGCGGGTCGCCTCGACCGCCTCGCGCAGGTGCGGGGCGGGTTTGCCGAAGTCGGCGCCCAGCCAGGTCTCGTTCAGGCGCTTGACGCCCGAGCCGAGGCCGAGGCGGAAGCGCCCGCCCGACATCTCGTCGATGTCGAGGGCGGTGACCGCGTGGATGAAGGGGCTGCGGGTGAAGGCCCAGGTGATGCCGGTGCCGACGTGGATGCGGGAGGTCTTCGCCGCCAGGTAGGCGGCCTGGGTGTCGGCGGCGCGGAAGAGCTCCGGGGCCCAGACGCACTCGATGCCGGCCGCCTCCGCGCGCAGCGTCTCCGCCTCGAGGTCGGCGACCGAGTTGCCGATCGCCGCGACCGAGATCCGCTCGAGCGCGCTCACCGCGCGTTCTGCTGTTCCTTATGGACGCCTGGCGTCCATAAGGGACAGCTGGAGGGAGGGGTCATGCGGCGGCGGGGGCGAGGACGCGCTTGGCGACCTGCTCGCGGTGCCAGCGCGCGTCGCCGAACATCGAGGCGTTGGCGCGACCGCGCTTGAGGAAGAAGTGGAGGTCGTGCTCCCAGGTGAAGCCGATGCCGCCGTGGACCTGGATCGAGGCGTCGGGGACGCGCCAGCCGGCGTCGGAGGCGTAGGCCTTCGCCATCGAGGCGGCGAGCGGCAGGCCGTCCGGGTCCGCGTCGGCGGCCCAGGCGGCGCCGTAGACGGCCGAGCGCGAGTTCTCGGTCTCCAGCAGCATCTGCGCGCAGCGGTGGGAGACCGCCTGGTAGGCGCCGATCGGGCGGCCGAACTGTTCGCGGTCCTTGGCGTAGGCGACGGCCATGTCGAGGGCGCGCTGGGCGACCCCGGTCGACTCGGCGGCAAGCGCCACCGCGCCGAGCAGGTGGATCCGCTGGAACTCGCCGCCGTGGCCGGGCAACGTCTGGTCGGCGGGGACGCGGACGCCGTCGAAGGTGACGGTCGAGAGGCGGCGCGTGGTGTCGATCGAGACCTCCGGCGTGATCGTCAGGCCCGCGGCGTCGGCGGGCACGATGTGGCGCCGGCCGTCGGACGTGGCGACGAGGAAGAAGGATGCGCCAGCCGCGTCGGCGACGAGTTGCTTCTTCCCATCGAGGACCACCCCGTCGCCGTCGGGCTCGTCCTTCATCGGATAGGCGCCCGGCGTCCCGGTCGAGCCCGCGTCGACCATCGCCTGCGTCCCGCGCGCGGTCCCCTCGGCGAGCGGGCGCAGCCAGCGCTCCTTCTGCTCCTCGGAGCCGCTCTGCGCCAGCGCCAGTCCCACGACCGTGTTGGAGAAGAGCGGCGAGGGCGCGAGCGCGTAGCCCATCTCCTCGAAGAGGACGGCGAGGTCGACGATGCCGAGGCCCTGGCCGCCCCACTCCTCCGGCAGCGCCAGCCCGGCCCAGCCGAGCTCCGCCATCTCCTTCCAGCCCGCCTCGTCGGTGCCGTCCGCCGACGCCGCGATCTCCCGGATCCGCTCCGATTTGAAGCGCGCGGCGAGGAAGTCGCGGGCGGTCTCCTTGATCGCCCGCTGCTCGTCGTTGAGGTCGAAGTACATGCTCGCCGCGTCCCCGGTCGCTCAGCGCATCCGCGGCAGGCCGAGCACCCGCTCGGCGATGATGTTCTTGAGGATGTCGGTGGTGCCACCCTCGATCGAGTTCGCCCGCGAGCGGAGGAAGCTGTACTGCCAGGCGCCTCCCGCGATCGCCCCGTCGGAGCCGCGCCCGAGCGCCGCCCACGCCCCCTCGATCTCCAGCGCCAGCTCGGTCAGGCCCTGGTTGATGTCGGCCCACTGCCACTTGCCGAGCGAGCCCTCCGGACCCGGGATGCCGGACTCCATCGTCTTGGTCAGCCCGCGGTAGGCGTTCAGCCGCATCGTCTCGGCCTCGATGAAGAGCTGGGCGATCCGCTGGCGGAAGTAGGAGTCCTCGGCGGCGGAGCTGCCCCCCTCCTCGCGCACCTCGCGCGCGAGCGCGGCGAGCCGCGTGAGGCTGTTGTGGATCGCGGCGATCGCCCCGAAGGCCAGCCCGGCACGCTCGTTCATCAGCGTCGTGATCGCGACGGTCCAGCCGTTGCCGACGCCGCCGACGACGTTTTCGTCGGGGATCCGCGCCTCGTTGATGAAGACCTCGTTGAACTCGCCCTCGCCGGTGATCTGCACCAGCGGTTTGGCTTCCACGCCCTCCTGCTCCATGTCCATCAGGAAGTAGGTGAGGCCCTGGTGCTTGGGCGCGTCGGGGTCGGTGCGGGCGACCAGCATGCACCACTTCGCGTACTGCGCGAACGTCGTCCAGACCTTCTGCCCGGTGACGACCCATTCGTCGCCGTCCTTCACCGCGCGGGTCTTCAGCGAGGCGAGGTCGGAGCCGGACTCGGGCTCCGAGAACCCCTGGCACCAGATCTCCTCGCCGGTGAGGATCGGCTCCAGATAGCGCTCCTTCTGCGCCTCGGTGCCGTGCGCGATCACGACCGGCCCGCCCATCGCCAGCCCGAGCACGTTGGCCGGGCTCGGCGCTTCCTGGGCGGCGGCCTCGCCGGTGAAGATCGCCTGCTCGATCATCGTCGCGCCGCGGCCGCCGTACTCCTTCGGCCAGGAGATCCCGGCCCAGCCGGCCTCGTGCAGCTTGCGCTGCCACTCGCGGCGGAACGACATGACCTCGTCGAGCGACCCTTCCGGCTCCGGGCCGGGGTTGTTCTCACGCAGCCACGTCGCGACTTCGTCGCGGAATCCCTCCTCCGATGGCGACAGCGTCAGGTCCATCGGCCGCCCAGCATATAGGTACTGGCTGGGCGGCCGGCGGCGCGGGCCATGGAAGCGCCGCTCCTCACACCCGCTGGATCAGCGTCCCGGTCCCGAGGCCGCCCCCGCAGCACATCGTCACCAGGCCCATCTCCTTGTCGGAGCGCTCCATCTCGTGCAGCAGGGTGGTGATCAGGCGGGCGCCGGTGGAGCCCAGGGGGTGGCCGATCGCGATCGCGCCGCCGTTGACGTTGACGCGGTCCATGTCGGGGTCGAGCTCCCGCTGCCAGGCGGCGACGACCGAGGCGAAGGCCTCGTTGATCTCGACCAGGTCGACGTCGTCCATCGTCATGCCGTTGCGGTCCAGCAGCTTCCGCGTCGCCGGGATCGGGCCGGTCAGCATGATCACCGGGTCGACGCCGACCGTGGTGAGGTCGTAGATGCGGGCTCGCGGGGTGAGGCCGAGGGCGTCGGCCTTCTCGCGGGCCATCAGGAGGACGGCGGCGGCGCCGTCGGAGACCTGGGAGGAGTTGCCGGCGGTGACCTTGCCGTCCTCCTTGAAGGCCGGCTTCAGCGCGGCGAGCCCCTCGAGCGTCGTCTCGCGCAGGCCCTGGTCGGTGAGGTAGGTGTCGCCGTCCACCTGCATCGGGACGATCTCGCGCTCGAAGCGGCCCTCCTCGGTCGCCTGCGCGGCGAGCTGCTGGGATCGCAGGCCGAGCTCGTCGAGCTCGGAGCGCGGGATCTCCCAGCGGTCGGCGATCATCTCCGCGGAGAGGCCCTGCGGGATCAGCTCGTAGCGCTCCATCAGCTCCGGCGAGAACGCCATCCCGTACTCGCCCATCATCTCGGCGGCCTTGGCGAAGGAGTTCTTTCCCATGTGCTCGACGCCGCCGCCGACCGCCACGTCGCAGACGCCGGAGGCGATCAGGGTGGCGGCGAAGTTGACCGCCTGCTGGGCCGAGCCGCACTGGCGGTCGACGGTGGTCGCGGGGACCTCCTCGGGGAGCCCCGCCTCCAGCCAGGCGTTGCGGCCGACGTTGATCGCCTGCTCGCCCCACTGCTGCACGCAGCCGCAGATCACGTCGCCGACCTCGGCCGGGTCGATGCCGGAGCGGGAGATCAGCTCCGAGTAGGTGCGCGCGAGGAGGTTGGAGGGATGGAGGTCGCGGTAGTAGCCCTTCTCCGGGTGGCCGCGGCCGACCGGGGTGCGCACCGCCTCGACGATCACGACCTCGCGCCCACCGAGCCTGCCTTTGCCCTTGTCCATCATCGTCCTCCGTGCTCGAAGTTGCCCGCCCGAGATATGCGGGGTTCCGAACAACGATAGTCCACTGATTGACCCGTCGATCAACCGCGCCGCGCCGTTCGGAAAAGCTTGATAGGAACCCGGCCGATGAGCGACTCGAAGGGTTACGAAAGTCCGGGGATCGCGGGGAGCGGCGCCATCGCCACCGGCCTCGCCGCGGTCTCGACCACTACTGCCGACACCATCCTGCTGGCGCGGTCGGAAGCCTCGGCCTGGCGGGCCGAGGAGAAGGTCGCCGCCGCCTGCGCGAAGATCGAGGGCGCCGAGCCCTCGCGCCTGCGGGTCACGACGAACCCCAAGGACCTGGCCGACTGCGACATCGTCGTCGAGGCGATCGTCGAGGAGCTCGACGCGAAGGCCGAGCTGATCAAGACCCTCGACGAAGCGTGCCCGAATGCCGACCTGGCGACGACCACGTCATCCCTCGGCATCGGCGACATCTCCGCGAAAGCGGGCGTGCCCCGCCTCTGGGGCCTGCACGTCTTCAACCCGGTGCCGCGGATGGCGCTGATCGAGGTCTGCATCCCCGACGCCGCCGAGGCGGCGCGCGAGCGGGCGATGGCCTGGTGCGCGGCGCTCGGCAAGACCGCGGTCGAGGTCCCCGACCAGGCCGGCTTCGTCGTCAACCGGCTCCTCTTCCCCTACCTCTTCGACGCCGTGCGGATGCTCGAGCGCACCGGCATGGAGCCGGGCGAGGTCGACACCTGCATGAAGCTCGGGGCGGGCCACCCGATGGGTCCGCTGGCGCTGCTCGACTTCGTCGGCCTCGACGTCGCCGAGGCGATCGGCGACGCCCTCTTCGCCGACTCCGGCGACCAGGCCCACAAACCGCCGGGGATGATCGTCGAGATGATCGGCGAACGAAAGCTCGGCCGCAAGTCCGGCGCCGGCTTCTACAGCTACGACTGAATGTCGATGGGCCGAAAACCCCTGATATAGAGAGGTTTTCGGCCCATCAACCGAGCTACTCGGCGGGCGCCGTCTTCCCTTTCCCGGACAGGTCCCAGATGACGTCGGCCTCCGAGATGTTCTGGCGGCGGGCGACGATTTCGACCTCTTCCCAAGGCAGTTCGGCCTCGGGTAGGTCGTCCCAGCGCGCCAGGTCGAGAGCCTCGATCGAGCCTCGGAGCGCCGGGCCGAGGTGCTCCTCGGAGCGCAGCAGCGCCCTCAACACCTCGAGCTGCTTGTCGGTCAGGCGAACAACCCACATAGGGGGCACCTCCAGCTTGAGCGGATCGCGGGTTGCTCAGAGAAATTAGGCCTCGGGACGGACGGAAGAACTGCCCGAGGTGGCGCTGATCCGCACCGCCTCGATCCGGTTCTCGCGCACCGCCTCGACCCGCAGCGTGTAGCCGTCGACGGTGATCGAGTCGCCGCGTTTGGGCAGCCGCCCGAGCTCGCCGAAGACGTAACCGCCGACCGAGTTGTAGGTCTCCGAGTCCGCGCCCGGCAGGTCGATGCCGGCGTCCTCGAGGTCGCCGAGGCTGACGTGCCCGCGCACGAACCAATCGCCGTTGGTGAGCCGGCGCACCTCGCTCGCCCGCGGGTCGGTCTCGTCCTCGATCTCCCCCACCACCTCCTCGAGAATGTCCTCGACGGTGACGATGCCGACCGTCCGCCCGTACTCGTCGACGACGACCGAGAGCGAGGTGCGCTGCACCTGCAGATCGTGGAGGAGGTCGTCGATCGGCCGCGTCTCGGGGACGATGAGGGCATCGCGGATCACCGACTCGATCTTCGCGTCCGGCCCCTCGCTCATGTAGATGCGGGCGAGGCTGTTGTTGTGGACGACGCCGCGCACGCGGTCGGCGTTGTCGTCTTCGATCACGACCAGGCGCGTGTGGCCGGAGGTGACGCAGCGGCGCAGCGCCGCCTCGACGGTCTCGTCGGCGTCGACGGTGACCACGGCCGGGATCGGCGTCATCACCTCGCGCGCCTCCTGTTCGTGCAGGTGGAAGACGCCGGCCAGGTGGCCCGCCTCGTCGGGGTCGAGGCCGCCCTGTTTGGCGCCGCGGGCGATGATCAGGCGGAGCTCCTCGGGCGAGGTCTCCTCGACGTCCTCGACGTCGACCCGCAGGACGCGGTGGACGAGGAAGTTGGCGGGCGCGTTGGTGGCGACGATCAGCGGGTGCAGCACGCGGCCGAGGAAGATGAGCGGCCCGGTGACGCGGATGAGGACGCTCTCGGCGCGCCCGATCGCCAGCATCTTCGGCGACTGCTCGCCGAGGATCACGTGCAGGAAGGTGACGATGACGAAGGCGAGGGCGATCGAGATCGCGAGGGCGAGGGCGTGGCCGGCGAAGCCGGTGAAGAGCGGTTCGAGCAGCTCGGCGAGCGCGGGCTCGCCGAGGAAGCCGATGCCCAGCGAGGCGAGCGTGATCCCGACCTGGCTCGTGGCGACGAATTCGTCGACCCGGTCGAGCTGTTCGAGCGCCATGCCGGCGCCCCGCACACCCTCGTCGCGCATCTGCTCCAGGCGGGCGCGGCGGGAGCGGACGACGGCGAACTCGGCGGCGACGAAGAAGCCGTTGATGGCGATGAGCACCAGGAGGAGGACGAGCAGCAGGATGCTCATCGGCGCTGTGACCCGGTACTTCGGGCTGGAACGTCGTCGGCCATTCGGCCTACCCAATATAGCCGGCCCGCCCGCGGATCCCCGCCGAGCCGGCATATTGCGGATGGAACGATGAGGGTCGCGACGCTAACCGAGATGCTCGAAGAGGTCGTCCGCCTGGGCGAGCGGACCGGCACGGGCGAGCAGGCCCACGAGCTGCGGGGCGAACTGGAGGGCCGGCTGGCGACCGTCCGGGCCGCCGTCGCGGGCGCCACGGTGCCGCGCGTGATCGCCCTCGAGCGCCTCTACGAGCCGGTCCGCGTGGCGGGTTTCTGGGTGCCGGAGATGATCGCGATCGCGGGCGGCGAGGACGTCGCGGGCGACCCCGGCCTGGCGCCGGCGGAGGTCTCCTGGGGCGAGCTGGCCGGCCTCCGCCCCGAGGTCGTGATCGTCATGGTCGACGGCTACCTGGAGGACGTGCAGGCGCAGGCGATGGAGGTCTGGGAGCACATCGAGTCGCTCGGCGCCGGCCGCGTCTACGCGGTCGCCGCCCAGGCGGGCTTCAGCGACCCCGGCCCGCGGCTGATCGACGGCGTCGAGCTGATCGGCCACCTCCTGCACCCCGACCTGATGGACGCGCCGGGGAACACCCCGTTCACGCTGCTGCGCAGCCCGGCGCCGCGAATCACGCCCGCGTAGGCGCGCCGCGCCGTCAGGCGACGGCCAGGGCGAGTACGAAGCTGAGGATCCCGAGCGCGACCATCGCGCTCAGCTCGACGGCGAGCCTGCCGTTGCGGTCGAGGCCGCGCCCGTAACGACCCTGCTCGCCGGCGACGATGAGGAGGCCGCAGAGGACCCCGGCGACGAGCCCGCCGACGTGCGCACCGACGCTGATCCCGCTGTCGGCGAAGGTGAAGACGAGGTTGATCACGATGAGGATCCCGATCTGGCCCGCGATCGCCTCGAGCTGGCGCCCGCGGGCGATGACGAAGGTGGCGCCGAGCACGCCGAAGATCGCGCCGGAGGCGCCGGCGCTCAGGCTGTCGGGGGTGAACCAGAGCGCGCAGAACGAGCCGGCCAGCAGCGAGACGAAATAGAGGACGGTGAAGCGCACCGTGCCGATCGCCGGCTCCAGCAGCCGTCCCATGAAGTAGAGCAGCAGCGTGTTGAAGCCGATGTGGAAGAGGCCGACGTGGACGAAGCCGCTGGTGACGATGCGCCACCACTCGCCTTCCTGGCTCACCGAGGGCCCGAACAGGCCGCCCACGTCGTAGACCGTCCGGGCGCCGATTTCGTAGATCCCGCCGGAGCCCTTGGCGATCTCGACCAGGTAGACGACGACGTTGATCGCGATCAGCACCACCGTCGCCGGGTAGGCGGCGAAGTGGCCGGCGAGTCCGCTTGGCGTCCCGGTCGGGTTGCGCACCACGCGGGTGCGCTGGTTCATGCACTCCGGGCAGCGCATGCCGACCGGCGTCGGCGTCATGCACTCGGGGCAGATCGGCCGCCCGCAGGAGGAGCAGGAGACGGCGGTCTCGCGGTTGGGATGGCGGTAACAGGTCTGCGGCACGAGCAGAGCAGCCTACAATCGCGGCCGATGGAGCCCGCGAGCCCCGCCCGCCTCTACGCGACCGCGGTCGGCGCCCTGCTCCTCGTGCTCGGCATCGTCGGCTTCTTCTACGGCTCCTCCTTCGGCTCGCCGGGCACCCTCGACCACACCCTCGGCGCCCTCCGCACCAACGGCTGGCTGAACCTCCTCTGGGCCGCGCTCGGGGGCCTCGGCCTGCTGACCGCGGGGTCCTTCTCGCGGGCCTACGCGTTGTGGGCGGGAGCGCTCTTGACGGTGCTCGGCATCTGGGGCCTGGCATTGGACCCCGGCGGCGCGATCCTCGGCTTCCTGCCGGCGGCCGGGGCGGACGAAGCCCTGAATATGACCGTCGGCCTGCTCGGCTTGCTCGCGGCGGCGGCCACCCCGCGGCGGACCGTGGCGGTCGACGGGGCGGCCGGCGCCGAGGGGGCGGGCGGGTAGGGGCGGGTTCGGGAGGCGGGGAAGCTGGCGCCCGGGGGGCGGGGTTCGGGGGGCCGGCAAGCTGGCGCCCGGGTCGGGAGGTGGTGCGGGAGGGGCC
>DASZUW010000333.1:0-4265 GCA_035547475.1 Solirubrobacterales bacterium | reverse complement strand
TCTCTCGCATAGCGAGAGGAAGGCGCCACGGCAAGGTCTTGAGTGGTCGGAAAGCATGAGGAAGACGGGAGGAAGCGTGGAATTCGCGACGTCCTCGTCACGACGCCACACCTCCGTGACGCTCTCGTGAACCAACCGTCGCTCCCCGCGTCACCCGCCCACCCCGGTCCCCTCACCCTCTCCCCGCTCACCCGGCCCTCTCGGCCACGGCCACAGCCGACCCGGGTCGTGGCCGAGAGGGCCGCGTCCCTCGTGCGCGCGGCGGAGGGCCCGCGTCCCTTGCGTCCCCTTGCGTCCCCTTGCGTCTCCTCGCCCGCCCCTCACAGGCCCAGCCTTCTTCGGGCGGCACACAATTGGCACATTGTGCGCGCCACAAGTGCGTAGTTGGTGGCTAGCCTCTGATTCATGCAGGCAGCCCGAACTGAGTGGACCGACCCGCGACTTGACGATTTGAAGCAGAGCGTCGATGAGGGATTCGGGGAGGTCAAGGGAAGCATCGTGCGGCTGGACGGTCGGATCGATCGGCTCCAACAGACGATGATCGTCGTCGCCGTGGCGATGTGCACGATGATGTTTGCCGGGTTCGGGGCGCTGATCACGCTGTTCGCGACGCACTTCTAGGCGCTGACGGTTCTCGGGGCCGGTATCGGAACCAGAGCTCGAGGGTCAGCAGGGTGAGGGCGATTGGGACGGTGGCGGGGGTCGTGTCGATCGCGAAGAAAAGGAGGTCCCAGGCGCAGCAGAGGAGCGCGGCGAGGAGGGCGCCGCGGGGTTGGAGGCGGGGGTCGCGGGCGAGGAGGGCGCCGAGGACGGCGGCGATGAAGATGTCGCCGAAGCCCATGAGGGCGGAACCCCAGTCGACGAGCTGGAGCTTGGGGAGGTTCGCGGCGGGGGCGGCGGCGTTGAGGGTCGTGTTCGGTTCCTGGAGGAGTTCGGTGAAGACGAGGTAGGCGTCGACCGCCGCCATCGCGTAGATGCCGAGCTTCACCCAGCGTGCCGGGACGACGCAGACGAGGAGCCAGCCCAAGGTCACGCAGGCGAGCGCCGAGAGGGCCAGGGCGCAGCTCTGGCCGCCGAGCTCGCCCTTCGCCGCCCAGGCCACCGCGAAGAGGGGGATCGCGGCGAGGGCGAGGAAGGGGCGCGCGCCGTGGACGATCCAGCCGAGCGCGGCCGCCGCGAGCGGTGGGACGGCGATCAGCGCCAGCCAGGTGAGGAAGCGGGCTGAGGCGGAGTCGAGGGCGATGGCGGCGATCACGACCACGATCGAGAGGGGCAGCACCAGGGCCCACCAGCGGCCCTGCAGGCGGCTCAGAAGGGGGATCGCGACCGGTGGGCGGGGAAGGGCGACGAGGGCGCCCTGGACGAGGCTGAGGACGCCGATCGAGACCCAGAAGGGGAGCATCCGCGGCTCCCCGCGTGCTCAGGCGGCGCCCGCGCGGGCCGGCGCCGCGGTCGACCGGTCGGACGGCGTCTCGCCCCGCTCGTCCGCGGGGAGGCCGCCGGAGCGCGGCTCGAGCCGGCCCGCGGCGGCGATCGTCCACAGCATCGCCAGCCCGTTGCAGGTGGCGAGGGCGACGTGGACCCAGACGATCTCGCTCGGCAGTTCGAGCTCCCACTGGACGTAGCCGACGACGCCCTGGAGGAGGAGCAGGAGGAGGACGACGGTGAGCGGTTTGAGCGCTCGGCGGTCGCCGCCCGGGCGCCGCAGGTAGAACCAGACTCCGATCGCGGCGAAGCCGTAGATCGCGGCGAGCACCGCGTGGCGCTGCACCACCCATTCCAGCGTGTTGTGGCCCTCGAAGGTGAAACGCTTGACGAGCTGGCCTTCGAACTCGCCCGCGTGCGGCCCCGAGCCGGTGGCGATCGTCCCGGCGAGGATCGTCAGCTGCCCCAGCGGCACCAGCCCGCGCACCGCCCAGACGCCCTTGCGGTCCCAGGAGCGTCGCCGGTCCCAGGGCTCGTAGCGCGAGCACCAGAAGAGCGCGAACCCGGCGTCCAGCAACATCATCGAGAGGATGAAGTGGCACATCACGAGTTCCGGCCGCAGGTCGTACTTGACCACGAGCGCGCCGAGGATCGCCTGGGCGACCACCCCGAGCGGCAGCAGCGCGCCGAAGATCGCCAGGTGGCGGCGGTAGGGGCGGCGGAAGAAGGCGAGCACGCAGGCGGCGATGACCGCGACGCCGAGCAGGGCGGTGATGATCCGGTTGCTCGACTCGATGATCGCGTGCGATTCGAGCGGCGGGTGCGGGCCGGCGCCGTAGCACTGGGGCCAGGTCGGACACCCCAGCCCCGAATCGGTCAACCGCACCGCGGCGCCGCTGAAGACGATCAGCGCCAGGCCGATGAGCGCGATCGTCGCCACCTGCGCGTAGCGGTGCGGGGAGATCTCGAAGCGGTTCCGAAGGCTCGCGAACATATTCAGATGATGACCGGCGCGGCCGCTCGGCCGCCCTGGCTTATTCGCCGCCGGATTTGCCGGCGGATTCGCTGAGGTATTCCACCAGCCCTTTGATTTCTTCCGGCGGGATGGTTTCTTTGAAGTTTTCCGGCATCACGTGGGGCGGGTAGCCCTGGGCGATCTTCGCGTTGGGATCGACGATCGATTCTTCGATTTCCGCTTCGCTCTGGCCGGGGAGGACTTCGTCGAGGTCCGGCCCGGTGGTGCCGCCCGAGTTGGCCGCGGCAAGCGTGTGGCAGCCGCCGCAGCCGTTGTTGGCGAAGACCTGCGCGCCGGCCCCGCCTTCGACTTCCGGCGGCGCGGCGCCGGGCACGCCCGCGTACTTGCCGACGTAGGCCGCGACGTCGTCGAGGTCGGTGCCTTCGAGGATGTGCGGCGGCATCGTCGCCATCGGGTTGCCGTTGCCCGGCCGCGGGTTGTCGACCTGCGCCTCGACGATGCCTTCGACCGTGGCCGAGTCGAAGCCACCGGCTTCGCGGGCGGCGGCGAACGCGTCGTCGAGGTTCGGTCCCAGGGTGCCCGAGGTGCCCGCCTGCGCCAGCACGTGGCAGGTGCCGCAGTTCTTGGTGAAGAGGACGCGCCCGCGCGCGATGTCCGGGCTCGTGGTGCCGCAGCCGGAGATGGCGACGACGGTCGCGAGCAGGGCGACGAGCGGGGCGAGCAGGCGAATGGGCTTAGGAAGGTTCTGCATACTGCTGAGGCGCCGCGGAGTCTATATGTCGAGGCACCCGGGACGACGTTTGCTCCCCGGCGAGGGCGGGGTACGATTGCATCGATTCGCACTAAGCTGGTCTCGTCGGCGAAGGAGGTCTCGATGCAGGTGAGGGATGGCATGTCCGAGGTATCGGTGACGGTCGGCCCGTCGCACACGTTGCGGGAGGCGGCCCGGGCGATGGTCGCGCGCAACGTCGGCGCCGCGCTGGTGATCGACGACGAGGCGCCGACGCCGGGGATAGTGACCGAGCGCGACCTGTTGCTCTCGGTCGGGGCCGGGGAGGACCCCGACGTCGAGACGGTCGGCGGGCGCATGACCGAGTCGGTCCTCGCCGCCGCGCCCGACTGGAGCCTCGAGCACGCGGCCGCGGAGATGTCGCGGCGCGGCGTCCGTCACCTGGTCGTGTTCGAGGAGGGCGAGGTGATCGGCATCCTCTCGATGCGCGACATCGTCCGCGTCTGGACGTCGGCCGGCGCGACCAGCGAAATGCCGCTGTCGGGCTGAGGGCGACGCGACGCGAGAGGCGCCCTCGCGGCGCCTGAGAGGCGTTCTCAGCCCTGCGGGCGGCCGGAGGTGGAGTGGGAGTCCAGGTAGATCTGCTCGACCGGCAGCGTCGCCGGACGCGACTCCTGGCGGCGCGGCAGGCTGAAGTAGCTGCGCACTGAGCTCTTCACGATCGCCCGGAAGGCGAACAGCATCACGACGATCCCGATGTAGGACCAGACGAAGGCCGAGAACGCGAACCCGTTCGCGTAGATCCCCGCCACCGCGCCCGTGGCGCCGAGCGCGAAGAAGGCCGGACCCCACGACGGACGCGGCGTCTGGATCGTCTCCCCCGACTGCGGAATTCGCGTGTGCTCGCTCATCCGTGGGCGATGTAGAGGAGGGCGACGATGAAGCAGAGGGCGAAGACCGTCGCCGCGAAACCTCCGGCGACCAGGCCGACGGTCATGTTCCTGCGTGCGGTCTCGCGATCCACAGCCGGATTTCTATCATTCCGGCCGGTCCGAGGGTCCTTTGAGCGTCCGGGAGGGGATCCCGACAGGGTCTTGCTCAACCCCTTCGCGCGGAGCCTTCTCAAGCTGGCGC
>DASZUW010000332.1:0-2839 GCA_035547475.1 Solirubrobacterales bacterium | reverse complement strand
TGGCGTGAGTTTTCGGCCCATCGACACCGTCAGGTGAGGACGACCTCGGCGTTGCGGCGGGGGGTCTCGGTAATCGCGCGGCGGAAGGGGCGCTCGGCGGCCGGCTCGGTCGGGCGGATCGTCCGGCGGGACACCAGCTCGCGCAGCACGATCGCCATCTCCTGCTGGGCGAAGGCGGCGCCGAGACAACGGCGCACGCCGCCGCCGAACGGGATCCAGGTGTAGGTGCCGGGCGGCGTCTCGAGGAAGCGCTCCGGACGGAAGGCGTCCGGTTCGGGGTAGATGGCGGGGTCGCGATGGACGAGGTGGATGCTCGGTACCACGTTGATCCCCGCCGGCAGCTCGTAGCCACCGAGCTCGATCGCCTCGGTGAGGCGGCGCAGGACGATCACGATCACCGGGCGCAGGCGGAGCGTCTCCTGGATCGTCGCGGTCAGGTAGGCCTCCTCGCCCGCCTCGACCTCTTCGCGCAGCCGCGCCAGCTTGTCGGGGTGGCGGACCAACCGCTCGACCGCCCAGGCGAGCGCGGTGGCCGTCGTCTCGTGGCCCGCGACCAGGAGCGTGAGGAGCTCGTCGTGGATCTCGGCGTCGCTCATCGGCGAGCCGTCCTCGTGGCGGGCGGCGACCAGCAGCGAGAGGATGTCGTCGCGCTCCTCCAGGTCCCCCACGGCCCGCCGCTCGGCGACCTCGCCGAGGATCAGCTTGGCCACCCGGTCGACCCGGCGGCGGAAGGGCGGGTAGGAGCGCAGACGATCGGGTCCGAGGGTCAGGATCGGGACCAGCATCCGCGGGTTGGTCAGCATGTCGAGGAAGTCGCGCAGGGCCGCGCGGAGGTCGTCGAGTCGCGCTCCCCCGTGGACGCCGAAGACGGTCTCGATGATGATCTCGAGCGTCATCGCCTGCATCCGCGGGCGCAGCCGGTAGGGCACCCCCGTCGGCCAGCTCTCGATCTCGCGCGCGGCGATCTCCCGCATCGTCGCGGCGTAACCGGCCATGCGCCTGCCGTGGAACGGCGGCAGCAGCAGCTTGCGCTGGCTCATGTGCGGGGCCTCGTCGAGGGTCAGCAGCGAGTGCTCGCCGAGCAGCGGGCGGAGGATGTCGTTGCCCTCGCCGGCGTGGAAGACCTTCGGGTCGCCGGTGAAGACCTGCTTGACGAGGTCCGGATCGGCGACCACCACCCACTTCCCTTCGTAGGCGATTTCGAGGGTGAACAGCGGCCCGAACCGACGCCGGCTCTGGGAGAGGAACCACTGCGCCTGTCGCGACCAGATCGCGGTCTGGACCGGGCGGGGCATGCGTGGCCGGGGCGGGAGCCCGGCTTGCACGGACATGCTTCGACGATACGCCCGCGGTTTGCGACGGGGGTGTGACGTGCGTCGCACAAATCGGTGTCACGTGGAATAGCCTCACGGCGATGGGAGAGCTGCCGCGACTGCCGGTGCCGATCGAGCACCGCATCCTTAAGTGGGCGTGCGGCCTCTCGCCGCGGACCAGCCGCCTGCTCTTCGGCAAGCCGCCGACGATCGACGGCCAGACGCTCTCCACCGAGACCCACGCGCTGCTCACGCTGGCGCGCTGGTCCGGCAGCAACGGGTTCTTCGACGGGCGCAGCGTCGAGGGCGCCCGCGCCGCCTCGGCCTACGAGGCCCGGGTGTGCGCCCGCCCGCGGCCGATTCGCGTGGCCGAGGTGAGGGCGATCGAGATGACCGGCCCGAACGGCCCGATCCCCGCCCGCCTCTACGTGCCGCCGCTGCCCGCGCCCGACGCGCCCGCCCCGCTCCTCGTCTACTACCACGGCGGCGGCTGGGTGATCGGCGACCTCGACATGTACGAGGACCTCTCGCGCCTGATCGCCACGGCGGCCGGCTGCCTGGTGCTCTCCGTCGACTACCGGCTCGCGCCCGAGCATCCATTCCCGCAGCCGCTCGAAGACGCCTTCGCGGCGTTCGAGTGGACGGTGGCGAACGCCGAGGCCCTCGGCGCCGACGGGGAGCGGATCGGCGTCGCCGGCGACTCCGCCGGCGGCAACATGGCCGCGGTCGTCTGCCACATGGCGCTCGAGGGCGGCGGCGCCCGACCCGCGATGCAGCTGCTCTTCTACCCGGTCACCGACTCGGTCGAGGACACCCGCTCGCGCAAGCTCTTCTCCGACGGCTTCATCCTCACCAAGGCCGACATGGAGAAGTTCGAAGCCGCCTACCTGCCGCCCGGCGTCGACGCCTCCGACCAGCGGATCTCCATCCTCCAGTGCCCCGACCTGCGCGGCCTGCCGCCGGCCTACGTCGCCACCGCCGGCTTCGACCCGCTGCGCGACGAGGGCGAGGCCTACGCGCTGCGGATGCGCGACTGCGGCGTCCGCGTCGCCCTGCGCCGCCACTCGGGGCTGATCCACACCTTCGTGAACCAGACGGCGGTGAGCCGCGCGGCGCTCGGCGCCGTGCTGGAGGCCTGCGGCGCCGTCCGCCTCGGCCTCGCCGCCGAGTCGCTCGCGGCGAGCTAGGCGGCCGCTCAGGCCGGCTCGGCGCGCAGCGCGAGCTCCAGCTCGAAGCGCGCGTCGGGGTCGTCGAGCTGGTCGCCGAGCAGCTCGCGCAGGCGAGCGATCCGGTAGCGGGCGGTCTGCGGGTGGACGTGCATCTCCGCCGCCATCGCCACCGCGTTGCCGTCGTGGCGCAGGTGGGCGAGCGCGGTCTCCCGCATCCGTCCCCGCGCCTTGGGCGTCAGGTCGGCGAGCGGCGCGAGGCGCCGCGCCGCGATGCGCGCCGCGAGATCGCGGGATTCGTAGAGGAGGAGGGCGGCGAGGTGCTCGTCGACGCGCAGCGGGGCGGGCGGGTCCGCCGCG
>DASZUW010000331.1:0-3237 GCA_035547475.1 Solirubrobacterales bacterium | reverse complement strand
GGAAGTGTGGAGTTCTCGGCGACTTCGTGACGCCGCCGGCTCCGCCTAGGTCCAGGTGGAGGCGTCGACCACGGGCGCGGGGTGGTCGGCGGGTGAGGACAGCAGGCGCTCGGCGAGGTCGGCCATTCGGAGGCGGTCGAGCGCGCCGGTCGCGGCCAGGTCGGCGGCGCGGGCGAGGATCAGGTCGAAGGTTTCGAGGCGGTCGGGGTCGGCGAGGAGCATCGGGTGGAAGACGATGGTCGTGATCGTCCCCGGGCGGGTGGCGGCCTCGAGGCGTTCGGCGAAGCTCGTGGCAAGGGCGTCGGGGGTGGAGGGCTCGGGAGCCAGGCCGCGTTCCTTGCGCAAGTCGGCGAAGGGCGGCGCGTAGTAGAAGGCGTCGACGGCGGGCCACTCGAAGGGCAGGACGGCGAGGTCGCCTTCGATGCCGGCGCGCGAGCCGGCGGGCGAGTAGTAGCGGTAGCCGAGGTCGACCAGGAGCTCGGGGGAGAGGGCGGTCAGCCGCCCGCCCGGCGGGCGGAAGCCGCGCGGCGAGGGGACGACGCGGGCGAGCGCCGCGGTCGAGCGGGCAAGGAGCTCGCGCTCGGCCTCGGCCTCCAGGGAGCCCCAGTGCTCGTGCTGCCAGGCGTGGCAGCCGACCTCGTGGCCGCGCGCCGCGATCTCACCCAGCAGGTCCGGGTAGAGCTCCGCGTTGAACGCCTCGACGAAGAAGGTCGCCTTGGTGCCGTGGCGGTCGAGCAGGTCCAGCATCCGCGGGACGACCTCGATCGTGAAGTGCTCGCCGAGAGGACGGCTCTCGTCCCAGGTCCCTTCGCCCAGCTCGGCCGCCTCGCCGATGTTGTCGATCGAGATGCAGAGGGTTCCGGGCGCGTCCACGCCGGCGATTGTGGCAACCGTCTAGGTACTTTTCCGGTTGCCAACCGAAACAAGCTCGGATAGGTTCTTTCCGCGCATATCCGAAAAGGGCGGCCCGAGGGCCGCCCTTTTCTTTGCCGATCGCGGCTCGAGGCCGCCGAGGATCAGCCCTTCGGGGTGCAGGCGCGGACGACTTCCGTTTCCGCTTTGGTCCCGTCTTCGAATTTCGCCTGGACGTGGACTTTGAGCTTGCCGTCCGTGCACTTGGCGCTGATCGGGTTGATGCCTTTCACGTTCTTGTCGATGTCGAGGTTGAACGAGATGATCGAGCCCGAACCACCGGTGATCTGCGGGATCTTCGCCACGGCGAGGGTCCCGACACGACCGTGCTTGTGCTTGGTGATGGTCACCGTGGTGACGATCGCGCCCGAGATCGGGTTCGAGAAGTAGGCGTGGACGTACCAGGTGATCTTGCCGCCCTTTTCGCCGCCGTTGAACAGCAGCAGCTTCGAGGGGACATTGATCGGCTTCTGTTCGGCGAACGCCACCTGGGCGGTCGTCTGGCCTTCACCGATCAGCGCCGGCCTGCAGTTCTTGAGGGCGGTCGCCGTGTCGGTCGCCTGGAGCTGACCCGCCTTGCAGGTCGGGATGCCCTTGACGTGGACTTCGGCGTTTTTGTCGCCTTCGATGATGATTTCGCGAGCCGCCGGCGGGTGGCTGCCATCGGCCTCTTTCACTTCGCCGGCGACGTTGAGCGCGATCGGCGTCTGCTTGCTCTTCGACAGCGCTTTCGGGGTGAAACCGCCGTCCGCCGTGACTTCAAGGTTCCCGACTTTGACCGTCACCGGCCCTTCGCCGCCCGCGGCGGTGGCGATCCCGACCGCCGAGACGGCGACGAGCGCCCCCAGGGCGAGGACTATCAGCACGTGTTTGCGCATGCTCCAACTCTCCTTCTTGGCCGCTCACCCTCCCTAGGGACGGCCTCCGTTTCGACCACGGAGCTGGTGGCTTGGCCCCCTGTCACCCGCGGCATTTTCGGGAGCATACCGCCGATGTATCGATCGGCGCCAGGCCGACCCGTCGGCGCGAACGAGACGGCCCACGACCACCCGAAATACATTTGACCTTGTGCGGGTGTCTGCGAAGGTCGAATACGCGGTGCGGGCGGCGGTCGAGCTGACGCGGGCCGACGGGCGCCGGCTGACGTGCGAAGAGATCGCCCGCTCGCAGGACATCCCGGTCAACTTCCTGGAAAACATCCTCGGCGAGATGCGACACGCCGGGCTGGTGCGCAGCCGGCGCGGGACCGAAGGAGGCTTCTGGCTGGCCCGCCCGCCGGAGGACATCTCGGTCGCCGACGTGTTCCGGGCGGTCGAGGGGCCGCTGGCCTGGGTGGCCGACCGGCGCCCCGAGGACGTCGACACCGCGCCCGGCGACGAGGCGCTGCGCGACCTGTGGATCGCCCTGCGGACCGGGCTGCGGCAGGTGCTCGAGCCGGTGTCGCTCAGCCAGCTGGCGGCGGGAAAGCTGCCCCGCGAGATCGCGAAGCTGACCGAGGGCCCGGAGGACTGGGTCGGGCGCTGAGCAGCACGGTCTCGGCGAGCGCCTCCGCCTGCCGGCCGATCTCCGGGATCGCGGTCGTCTCCAGGAGGTTGCCGCTGCGCGGCGGGCCGAGCCGTGTAGAGGCCGCCCGCGGGCGCGCCGTCGACGGTGAGCAGGGCGCCGTCGGGTGCGGCGTCGAAGCCGAGGCCAAGGGAGTTCGGCCGCACCTCGCCGCGGCCGACCAGGTCGCGGACCAGGCGCTGGGCGATCCGGCGCGGATCGTGGACCGGGACGACCCGGTTCACCCGCAGCCGCATCGGCGTGCGCGCACCGCGGGGCTGATCGCTTTGTCCGATCACCGCGCCGGGGACCCATCCCGCCGGGCAGATCAGCGCCGCCCGGGTTAGGCTCGGCAGACCGTGCCCTGGTTCTCCTGCACCCCGGTCGACCAGGCCTTCTTCGAGGCCGCGCCGATGCGCCTGCGCGCAGGCTTCGAGATCCCCCGCCCGGCCTCCACCGTCTGGCACGAGCTCTGCGCCGACGACGCCCTCCACTGGTGCCGCATCCTCCAAGACGTCCGCTGGACCTCGCCGCGCCCCTTCGGCGTCGGCACCACCCGCGAAGTCAAGGCCCTCTGGGGCACCAACCTCCTCCGCGAGCACTACTTCCGCTGGGACGAGGGCCACCGCCACTCCTTCTACGTGACCGAATCGACCAGCCCCCTCTTCAGGTCCCTCGCCGAGGACTACCTGGTCGAGCCGCGCGGCCAGGACGCCTGCCGCTTCACCTGGACGATCGCCGTCCACCCCACCGCCCACGGCCGCCCCGCCACCCCGGTCAACC
>DASZUW010000330.1:0-2989 GCA_035547475.1 Solirubrobacterales bacterium | reverse complement strand
AGCGGGCCAGGCGCCGGAGCGCCTCGCGCTCCTCGCCGCTCAGCTCGATCTCGACCTTCTGGGGCACTGGCCGGAGATTCGCCTCCCGGCCGCCGATTCCTTCCCGGATCGCCTGAACGTATTTCCGGATGCGTCTACTAGTAGGTGCGGTAGCCGGCGGGCGACTGCGGTTTCTGGGCGCTGCCCCGCAGCCAGGCTGGTCCGTCGTCCTCGGCGGCCGCCTGGACCTCGCGCCGCGCCTTGCTGACGCTGGCGCGGATCTCTTCCTCGGTCGCCGCCCGGGCCCGTTCCTCGCGGCGCTGGGCCTGCTGCTTGATCCGCTCGGACTCCATCTGCAGCTGCTCCTCGGCGCGGGCGCGGGCGGCGTCCTCGGCCTCGCGCTCGACCTTCTCGACCAGCCGGCGCACGCTTTCTTCGGCTTCGCGGCGGACCTCCTCGGTCCCTTCCATGACCCGCTTGTCGATCTCCTTCTCCAGCTCGACCGCGGTGTCGTGGGCGGCCTGGGCGGCGGCCTCCGCTTCGGCCGCGCGTTGCTCGGCCGCGGCGACCCGTTTGTCGGCCTCGGCCTGGATCCGTTTCCGCGCCTCCTCGACCCGCCGGTCGATCTCGGTGCGCACCTCGGCCTTCGCCTCCTCGACCTCGCGCTCGGCCTCCTCGATTTCCCGCCGCGCCCGCGCTTCGGCGGCCTCCACCTTGGAGTCGGCGTCGGCGGTCGCTTCGGAGGCCTTGGCGAGCGTGCGCTCGCGCTCGGCCTGCGAGGTGCGGCGCAGCTCCTCGAACGCCTTCTCGGCCCGTTCGCGCCCCGCCTCGGCGGCGGCCAGCTTCGACTCGGCGGCGGCCTGGGCGGCTTTCGCGGCTTCGATCTGCTTGCGCGCCTGGGCGCTCATCTCGCGCAGCGTCCGCATCGCGCGCTCCTTGAGCTCGGCGCGGACCTCCTCCGCGCCTGCCTCGGCGGCGGCGACGCGTTCCTCGGCGACCTTCACCCACTCCAGGGCCTGCTTCGCGACCGCGTGCATGTCGCGGTTCGCCTCGCGGACCGCCTTCAACTGCCTCGCAGGCTCAGTCATGCGGTGGAAGCCTACTGGGCGTCCCGGCTGCTCGTCTCGCGAGACCGCAGCTCCCGCTTCAGCACCTTGCCGGTCGCGTTGCGCGGCAGCTCGTCGAGGAACTCGACCTCGCGCGGCGTCTTGTAGGAGGCGAGGTTCGCTTTCACGTGGGCGGCGAGATCGGCGTCGGTGAGCGACGCCCCCTCCTCCAGCACCACGAACGCCTTCAGCCGCTGGCCGAACTTCTCGTCCTCGACGCCGATCACCGCCACCTCGGCGACCCCGTCGAGGTCGGCGAGCAGGTCCTCGACCTCGCGCGGGAACACGTTCTCGCCGCCGGAGACGATCATCTCGTCGTCGCGGCCGTCGACGAAGAGGCGCCCCTCGGAGTCGAAGTGGCCGACGTCGCCGCTGGAGAGGAGGCCGTCGATCGCCTCTTTGTTGCCGCCGCCCGTGTAGCCCTCCATCTTCATGTCGTTGCCGACGAAGATCCGGCCCACCTCGCCCGGCGCGACCTCCTTGCCCTCCTCGTCGAAGAGGCGGACGGTGGTCCCGCGGGGCGGGCGCCCGGCGGTGCCCGGCGCGGCGCGCAGGTCGCGTGGGGTGGCGATCGTGGCGAACGAGACCTCGGTCGAGCCGTAGAGGTTGTAGATGTTGTCGCCGAAGCGGTCCATCCACAGGGTCGCCAGCTCGCCTGGCAGGGCCGAGCCCGACAGCGCGGCGATCTTCAGCGACGGCAGCTTGTAGCGGTCGAGCGTCTCCTTCGGCAGCCCGAGGATCCGCTGGATCATCACCGGCACCACGGTCAGGACGTCGGCGCGGGTGCGTTCGATCGCGGCGAGCGTCTCCTCCGGGTCGAAGCGCCGCCGCAGCACCATCGTCGAGGTCGTCGGCAGCGCGATGACGAAGTGCAGGAAGCCCCAGGAGTGAAACAGCGGCGCCGCGATCATCATCGTCGAGCCGCGCCGGTAGGGGATCATGTCGAGCAGCGAGGCGAGGGTCATCAGGCCGTCGGGGCTGGTCCGCTGGGCGCCCTTCGGCGTGCCGGTCGTGCCCGAGGTGAGGATCACGAAGCGGGCCTTGTCGGGTGGCGGCGCGAGATCGGCGGGGTCGCCGGCGGCGATCAGCTGCTCGACCGTCGTCGCCCCCGCGGGCGGCGCGCCGTCGTGCCAGGCGACGATCCGCTCGACGCTCGGCTCGACCCCCGCCAGCAGCTCGCCGAACTCCTCGTCGTAGACCAGCGCCTTCGGCCCCTCCCGCTTCATCACCTCGACCAGCTGCGGGCCCGCGAACATCGTGTTCAGGTAGAGCGCCGAGGCGCCCAGCTTCGCGGCCGCCAACGTCGCCTCTACGAAGCCGCGGTGGTTGCGCGCCATCACCCCCATCCCGTCGCCCGCCCCCATCCCCAGCGCCTGGCAGGAGTGCGCCAAGGCATTGGACCGCTCGTGCAGCCGCCGCCACGTCAGCGAGCCGCGTTCGTCGAAGATCGCGATCTCATGCGGACGCTCGATCGCGGCCACGGTGACCCCGGTCGCCGGCGACGCCCCCCACCGCAGGAACGTCGACCCGACCCGCACCGCCTTGTCCGGCCGCATCGGCCCAACGATCCCCGCCCGCCGCAGCACCCGCCCCTCGAACAGAAGATCGGAGACGGCTCCCCGCACGTCCGTTTGCCCCCCACTAGCCATCGATCCGTGAACAATATTGGCCGCGCGGCCGGCAAGCAGTTCCGGTGGGGTACCGAAGGGCCGATGGGGCTCGCGGCGGAGCGCGGGAAGTGATGGACGGGGGACGGAGGCCCCGTTCCCGCAAGCTGGCGCCCGGGGGATGGACGGGACCGGGCAAGGGACTGCCGAGGGACGCGGCCCTCTCGGCCACGACCCGGGTCGGCTGTGGCCGTGGCCGAGAGGGCGGGGTGTTCGGGGAGAGGGTGGGGAGACCGA
>DASZUW010000329.1:0-4300 GCA_035547475.1 Solirubrobacterales bacterium | reverse complement strand
AGGCGCCCAGGACGCCCCGCCCGCCATACGAAGCGCTGCGGACGGCCCGAGCAAGCGCTACTAACGCCAGCATTGTCGGTATCGCATCCTCATCCCGACGGCTAACGTCGATTCCGGCCCGCCAGGTTCGACAGGGCTCAGACGATGACCGGGGCGACCGTCGACGTCAGCGCGGGAGCGCTCCTCGACTGACGGACGCCCCCGCCCAGGCGGCGGGGCGACTGGTTGGCGGGTCCGATCCAGGGTAGATGGAGCCCGTCTCGATCAACGGCTATCGGAGGTTGACATGGCAGCAAGAGACCGCAGTAGAGATGGAGTCGGCGGGATCTCGCTCGGCGGCATCCTCGTCATCATCGGCATCATCTTGATGATCGTCTGGAGCTTCTGGATCGGGCTGATCGTCCTGCTGATCGGGCTGATCGCGTTTGGGGGCTTCGCCCGCGGCAAGTGGTACTGAGGGGCAGCGTCAAGGCTTTCCGCGCTGGAAGAGCCAGCGCTCGAAGAATCCGCGCAGATGCCGGCCGGACACCCGGTCGGCAAGCGCGATGAACTCTTCGATGTCCCCGTGGCCGTACCGGCGATCGGTGGCCCAGGTGCGCAGGATGCGCAGCAGGTCGTGCGTGCCGATGTCCTGGCGAAGCGCTTGGAGCGCCATCGCTCCGCGCACGTAGGTGGAGACCGCGAACAGGTTCTTCGCCTGCCCCGGGTGCCCCGGCGGCGGGTTCCAAAAGCCGGTCTCCGAAGCCGGCCGGCGGTAGAGCTCGGCGAAGACCTGCTGGGCGGTGCGCCCGCCGTGGCGCTCCGCGTAGTACCACTGCGTCCAAGTCGCGAGGCCCTCGTTCAGCCAGATGTTCGGCCAGCGCTCGAGGCCGACCGAGTCGCCGAACCACTGGTGCGCGGTCTCGTGGACGACCGTGGTGCGGTCGGGCGCGAACGCGTAGATCGGCCGCGTCTGCGTCTCCAGCGCGTATTCCAGCTTGGCGACGTCGACCACCGAGCCCGCGGCGGCGAACGGGTAGCGCCCATATAGATGTGACTCCCAGCGGATGATCCCCGGCAGCGAGTCGATCGCCGGCCGCGCGGCCTTCGCCAGCTTCGGGTCGACCAGCGTCCAGGTCGGCAGCTTGCCCGCGTGGCCTGCGAGGAGCTTGCCCCTGCCGATGTCGACGAGCGCCAGGTAGCTCGCCATCGGCTTCGGTTCCGACCATGACCAGCGCACGCGGCCGCGCACCTTGCGGCGCGCGAGGAGGCGGCCGTTGGAGACCGCCTTCAGGCCGGCCGGCACCGAGATCTCGATGTCGAGGCTCGCCTTGTCGCGGGGCGCGTTGTCGCAGGCCAGCCAGGCGGCGGTGCCGACCGGCTCGCCCACGGCGACCGCGCCGTCCTTCGTCCGATACCAGCCCTCGGTCGACCCGTCGGGATCGATCACCTTGCGCGGCGTGCCCTGATAGCGCAGCTCGACCGTGAACGCTTCGCCCTTGCCGATCGGCGTCGCCGGGACGACCTTCACCTTGCCGCGCCCGCGGCCGTACTCCGCGGCTTCTCCGTCGACGCTCACCGAGGTCACCTTCAGCCCGTCGAGGTCGAGCGAGAGCTTCCGCAATCCCGTCGTCGCCCGCGCTTCGACCACGTCCCGCGCGGTCAACACCCCGGTGCGCGGCTGGTAGCCGAGGCTGACCTCGTAGTGCTTGACGTCGTACCCGCGGTTGCCGCTGCGGGGGAAGAAGGGTTCGCTCGGCCGCTTCGGCGCGGCCGCCGCCGACGCGACCGCGCTGCCGAAGAGGACAAGAGCTGCGAGCGGTACGGCGAGGAGGCGGCTACTCCTCGACATACCGCTGCAGCGCCTCGCGGGTCAGGTTGCTGATCGAGCGCTTTTCCTTCTCCGCTTTCGCCTTGGCGGCGTCGTAGAGATCGGGCGGGACGCGGATCGTGATCCGTTCCGAGACGCGCACGCCGTCGAGCGGCGGGCGGCCGACGCGGACCGTGGTCCAGGTCGAGAGGTCGAAGCCCTCCTCGAATTCCTTGGACCAACGCTCTTCCATCTCGGGAGTGATCACGGTCCCACCCTTCGAGACCCACTCGCCGTCCTTCAATTTCCGTTGCTTTTTCGCTTTCGCCATTTGGCTGCCTCCGCATACCAACCTTGGAACCGCTCTCGGAGCGGCATCGCGTGGATGATGATCAGCGAACCGTCGTCGGGCGCGACCGCGCCGACCTCGAGCGGCATCCCCTCCAGGTCAGGACCGAAGAACAGGAAGCGCTGGTCTTCGTACCACTCGTCCGCGTACTCGGTATCTCGCCTGCAGATCCCAGCGTGCCGCACCACGTGCAGCGAGCGCTCGCGTGAGATCCGATGCTTCGTCGCTGAGCGCGCGAACTCGATCTTGTCGCTATCCGCCCATTCATTTCGTCTGACGATATCATGTCGGGTCTCCCTGAACCGGAAGACGGCTTCGAGCACCCACTTTGGGTCTTCTGCCTCTTCGTAGCGATCGTCGGCCTTCTGGACCCAGGTCCGCCCGCCCAAATCGAGCAAGAGGTAACGCCGGGTCCAGTAGTGCTTGTAGAACTGGATCTGGGTCCCGTCGGTGAGCACCGCCTCGCCCATCCACATGAAGTCCTCGATGTCCTCGGGGAGCACTTCGAGGAGCGGCTCCCAGATCGGCTCGCGCCGCTCGCTGAACCTCCCCCGCTGCCATTTCCTTCGTTTCTTCGCCATGCCCCGGAGCCAAGGGAGGAAATGCGCGCGGTACAAGACGCGAGTGGGCCAATTTGGTGACGGAAGTGATGCGAAAGACTGACGGGGTGCGGGTACTAGCGATCGTGCATCAGACCGACGCCGGGCCGGGGGTCTTCGGCGACGCGATCCGCGGGCGCGGAGGGACGCTGGACGAGTGGCTGGCGCCGGAGTCGGCGGCGCCGCCCGCGGACCCGCTCGGCTACGACGCGGTGCTCGTGCTCGGCGGGGCGATGAACGCCGACGAAGGCGACCGGTACGAGTGGATCGGCACCGAGCGGGGACTGCTCGGCAGGCTGCTCGAGCGGCGGGTGCCGCTGATGGGCCTCTGCCTCGGCGGCCAGATGGTCGCGGCGGCGGCGGGCGCGACGCCGCGGCGCGCGTCCCGGCCGGAGATCGGCTGGCACCGCGTCGAGGTGACCGCGGCGGGCCGCGAGGACCCGGTTCTCGGCCCCCTCGCCCCCGGCTTCGAGACCTTCCAGTGGCACAGCTACGAGTTCCCCCTGCCACCCGGCGCGGTCGCCCTCGCCCGCAGCGAGGTCTGCCTGCAGGCGGCACGCATCGGCGAGCTCGCCTGGGCGATCCAGTTCCACCCCGAGGTGAGCGCCGCCGACGCCCTCCACTGGATCGGCGACTACGAGACCGACCCCGACGCGGTGCGGATCGGCCTCGACCCGACCGCCCTGGCGCTCGAGACCGAAGCGAAGATCGGCGCCGCCGGCGAGCTCGGCCGGGCGCTTTGCGATCGCTGGCTGGACGTCGCCGCGGCGCGCGTCGCTCAGGCGGGCTCGGAGATGACGAGGCGCAGCGAGCCCTCGTAGCTGTCCTGTTCGCGCAGGGCGCCGTGCTCCTCGTCCCACCTCCCCGACTCGAGGTCGGCGGCGAGGCGCGCGACGATCTCCTCTTCGACGCCGTCGTCGACCAGCTGCCAGAGCGACTGGGACGCGCGGACGGTCGGGTCGAGGAGCGCCTCGGGCCGGTTCCAGAAGGCCTCGAAGAAGCCGTCGGTGCAGTCGGCCGGAGTCGGGATCGTCTCGACCCGGGTGACGCCGCCGAGCTCGGCGGCGATCTCCTCCGGGGTGCCGAAGCGGGGCACCTCGAGCGCGAGAGCTGGCGCGAGATAGTCGCGCTGCCAGCCGATCAACTCGGCCAGGTCGAAAGTGAAGACGACGACCGGGCCGCGGGCGACGCGACGGAGCTCGGCCAGACCGCGCGCTCGTTCGGGCCAGTGATGAATAGTGACGCAGGCCATTGCCGCGTCGACCGAGTCGTCGTCCAACGGCAGCGATTCCGCCGTGGCCGCCAGGCAAGGCGCCGCGTCACGGGGCCGCTGCGCCCGCATCGTCGCGCTCGGCTCGACCGCCAGCACCCACCGATCGGTCGGCTCATAGGAGCCCGCCCCCGCCCCGACGTTGAGCACGCTCCGCGCATCCCCCAACACCTCGAGGATCGCCGCCGCGATCCGCGGATCCGCCCGCTGGCGCCGCGCGTACCCC
This sequence comes from Solirubrobacterales bacterium, assembly GCA_035547475.1. Taxonomy (GTDB): domain Bacteria; phylum Actinomycetota; class Thermoleophilia; order Solirubrobacterales; family 70-9; genus VAYN01. The sequence continues at coordinate 67 of DASZUW010000329.1, read as the reverse complement.
CGCCCATGCGTCTCGTAGTCGACCCGCCCGATCACCGCCCGACGGTATCGCGCAAGAGGAGGGGTGG
>DASZUW010000328.1:0-6700 GCA_035547475.1 Solirubrobacterales bacterium | reverse complement strand
GATGCCGTGCCGACCACAGCCGCCGTCAGGGGTCGGCACGGCATCCGCGACAGCTCGGACGGCCGCAAGCCTCCCGCCGGCCGCCCCCGGCCGCAAGCTACCGGGCCTCTATCGCCCCCCACGCTCCGACGGCCTCGACGAGCGGAGTCGCCGAGGCCGTCCGGCGCAATTCAGGGGTGTCTCGGAAGGTGGTCCCCTGGGGTTTCGCGACTTGCGTCGCTGCGCACTGGATTTTCGACCTAGGAGGTCATCGAAAACGTTACGAATTTCCGGATGTCATGCCGGATTCATACGTGTTTGTAATTGACATCACATGGAGGTGAGGGGAGGGTCTGAAGCCCCGGGACGGAAGCGGAGACACGTCCCGCCACAAGGAGTTGAGAAAGATGTTCCACTGCGAACGGTGCGGGATTCGCTTCAGCACCGGTGCCCTCTCGGGCCGAAGGGACTGCCCCCGTTGCAAGTCCCGCGACGGCGTCACCGTGCTTTTGACCTGGGAGCCGCTCCTCGCCGCCCGTACCGAGGCGGCACTGGCCGAGGCCCGCCCGAGGCGGGAGCGACTCACCGTCGCCACCCGCGTGTGAGCGACTGAGACGAGGAGGCCGGGCAGGGAGCGCCCGGCCCCCGCCCCTCTCCCTCGGCGCGCGTCCGGGGGCGCGGGAGGCGAAGCTCAGAGCCCGCGCCGGACCTCGAGGTCGCCGCGCCTCTCGGCCTCCAGCAGCGCTTCGTAGTCGCGTTCGTTCTGGCCGGCGTAGCGCTCGGCGAACGCGGCGATCGCGCGGTCGAAGGCGTCGCCGCGGCCGAGGTAGGCGGCGATCGCGAAGCGATCGCCGGAGCGGGCGTGCGCGCGAGCCAGGGTGCGCGCGCAGAGCGCGCCGTAGAGCCCGAGCTCCTCCGCCGAGAGCCGTTCGACGTCGGCCGAGCCCTTGCCGTCCCAGAGCTGGCGCACGTAGAAGCAGCGCGCCCGCGAGTCGAGCCCCTGCGCGGCGACCCAGCCGAGGAAGATGTCGCTCGCCGCCTGCATCAGCCGCTGCCCCTCGACCACGCGGCGGCCGTGGTTGGCGTACTCGCTCTCCCCCGCGTAGGGCTCGAGCACCGATGGCCCCGCTTCCTTCGCCTGCAGGAAGAGCGGGTCGCCGGAGCCGCGACCGAGCATCAGCACGATCCAGGCCCGCGTCCCGACGCTCCCCACCCCCACCACCTTGCGCGCTGCGTCGACGTACTCGTAGCTCGAGACGAGGCGGCGACGGTCGTCGGCGAGGCTCGCGGTGTAGGCGTCGAGGATCGGCCGCAGCGCCCGCTCCCCCTCCTCCGCCCCGCCGGTGAGCTCGGAGAGCGGCGTGACGAGCGGCGGTTCGGCGACGATCCGCGGCCGCCCGTCGCCGTCGTCGACGGTCAGCTTGCGCATCGCCCGCACGCTGTCCTTGGCGCGCGCCTTGGCCATGTTGCGCTCCACGTCGCGGCGGCGGCGCGCCGTCAGCAGCCCCTTCAGGCGGCCCATCTCGGCATCTACGTCGACCCGGGCATACCAGATGTCGAGGTCGCCCATGGCCGTGAAGCCGCGCATCGCCTCGCGGTATCCCGCGACGGTCGCCGCCAGCGCGCGCCGCCGCGCGCCCTTGCCGAAGCCGCGCTCGCGCCCGGCGATCGCGACGCTCGCCGCCAGCCGCTTCACGTCCCACTCGAACGGCCCCGGCAGCGTCTCGTCGAAGTCGTTGCAGTCGAAGACCAGGCGACGGTCGGGCGCCGCGAAGACCCCGAAGTTGGAGAGGTGCGCGTCGCCGCAGAGCTGCGCGCGCAGCCCGGTGTCGGGAGCGGCGGCGAGGTCGGCGGCCATCACCGCGGCGCCGCCGCGGAAGAAGGCGAACGCCGAGGTGAGCATGCGGCCATAACGGATCGGCACCAGCTCCGGGACGCGGCTCGCGTCCTGGGCGGCGAGCGTCGCCGGCGGGTCGCGCCGCGCGGGCGGCTCCCATTCGCCGTGGCTCGAGCGGGGGACCGCGCGGCGCCGCTCCTTCCCGTCCGCGGCGAGCGCCGCCTCGGCCTCTACCGCCGCCATCTGACGTTCCCGCTCATGCGCAAGACCTAGTCTCCACCCAGACGGCTTGCTCAAGCAAGTTTGTCTTTCGTATGGGCACGTGACCGAACGCTCAACGCTTTTGGGCACGCATGGGGGCGAATAAATAAACTTCCGCGAGTTCCTACGAATTTCATGCTTCGTTGCGGATAGCTTCGGCCTATGGCGGTCATCCACGGTGATTCACGCCGGTTACTGGAGATCATCCAGGCGCAAGGCGAGATCGCGGCGGGGGACCTGGACCAGGACCACGCGATGAAGGTGATCGTCGACCGCGTGCGGGAGCTGATCGGCGCCGACGGCGCGCTGATCGACGTGCCCGACGGCGACCACCTCGTCTTCCGCGCCGGCTCCGGCATCGACCCGCGCGTGATCGGCTGGGAATATCCGCGGGCGGCGAGCCTCTCCGGTCGCTCGCTGGAGCGCCGTTCGGTCTTGGTCAGCGACGACACCCGGCGCGACGCGCGGGTCGAGACGGTGACCTGCGAGCGGATCGGCGCCCGCTCGCTCCTCTGCGCGCCGCTCGTCCACCACGAAGAGGAGCTCGGCTCGCTGACCGCGTTCGCCGCCCGCCCCCGGGCCTTCGACGAGGGCGACCGCCACGCGATCGGCCTGCTCGGCCGCTCGCTCGCCGCCCACCTGCACCACGCCGCGGGCGTCTCGCTCGCCGCCTACCAGAGCCGCCACGACTACCTGACCGGCCTGCAGAACCGCCGCGCCTACGAGGAGCGCCTCGCGCTGGAGACCTCGAAGGCGGTGCGCGCGGGCGGCGGCCTCGCCCTCTGCCTGCTCGACCTCGACCGCTTCAAGGCGGTCAACGACCGCTTCGGCCACGTCGCCGGCGACGAAGTGCTGCGGGCGGTCGCCCGCGGCTTCGGCCACCGCCGCCTCCACGACGAGGCCTTCCGGATCGGCGGCGACGAGTTCGCGGTCCTCTTCCCCGGCTGCGACGAGCCCGCGGCCCGGGTCGCGATCCGACGGATGGTCGACGAACTCGACCTCGCCGACCTCACGGCACGGGGGATCAGCTTCGGCGTCTCGTACGGGATCGCCGCCGGCGAGACCGACCCGAAGGCCCTCCACGCCGCCGCCGACGCCGAGCTGACCGCGACCAAGCGCCACCGCTACCTCGGCCGGACCGAGCCCGAACCGGTTGCCGCCAAGGACGGTCGGGTAAGACTCAGTGCGTGAGGCGGCTCCTTCGGGCAGGCATCGCCATCGCGGCCCTGGCGCTGGCCGGGTGCGGCTCGAGTAGCCCCGGGACGACCGCGAGCGGCCCGAGCCCGGGCGCCGGATCCCCGAGCCCGAGCACCGCCGCCCCGAACGGCGCGACGCCCCGCCCGGCCGCCGGGCGCGAAGCCGTCCCCCTCACCGTGCCCCCGGCGATGCGCGGCGGCACGCTCTCCTCGCCCCACGAGCTGACCGTCCCCGCGGGCTGGAAGGCGAGCGTCTGGGCGCGGCCGCAAGGCGCGCGGATGGAGGCGATCACCCCCGAAGGCAACCTCCTGGTCAGCCGACCGGGCGACGGCGTCGTCGTCGAACTCTTCGGCGAAAGCCAGGCGGAAGGCGAACGGATCGTCCTCGCCGGGCTCGAATCGCCGCAGGGCCTCGCCTTCGCCGAACGCGACGGCGGCTGGGTCCTCTACGTCGGCGAGTCCGACGAGATCGACGCCTTCCCCTGGCGCGGCCACGGCCGGGTGGGCGCGCAGAAGGTCATCGCCCCCGACCTCCCCGACGAAGAGCCGGCCGGCGACGACGTCCACCGCCAGAAGGACGTGGTCGTCGCCCCCGACGGCACGGTCTACTTCGACGTCGGCTCCTCCTCCAACGCCTCCCCCGCCGACCGTGGCTACGAACCACCGCGCGGCGTGATCGACTCGGTCGGCCCCGACGGCGGCAAGGTGACAGTGGTGATGACGGGCGTGCGCAACGGCGAGGGTCTCGCGCTCGCCCCCGACGGCACGATCTGGACCGCGGTCAACAACCGCGACGAAATCCCCTACCCCTTCCACGGCGAAGCCGAAGGGGTGAGCGAAGCCTTCGGCCAGGTGATCCGCTCCTACGTGGACGACCACCCGCCCGACGAGGTCGTCCCCGTCACCCCCGGCCGCGACCTCGGCTGGCCGCTCTGCAACCCCGAACAGGGCCAGAGCACGCCGCCCGGCTCGCTCGCCGACGTGCCGCTCGTCCCCGACTCGGTCACCAACCCGGGCGGGAAGGCGCTCGACTGCGCGAAGCTGGCGCCGATCGAGGTCGGCATCCCCGCCCACTCCGCCCCGCTCGGCATGTCGTTCCTCGCGGGGACGAAGGTGCCGGCGCCGTGGTCGGGCGGCGCGGTCGTCGCCGCGCACGGGTCCTGGGACCGCCGCGAGCCGCGCGCCCCGGCGATCCTCTGGCTGCGCTGGGACGCGAGGAAGCGGACGCTCCTGCCGGCCGAGACGATGGTCTCCGGCTTCCAGGAAGCCGACGGCGAACGCTGGGGCCGCCCGGTCGACGTCGTCCCCGGCCCCGAAGGCGCCCTCTTCGTCAGCGACGACACCGCGGGCGCGATCTACAAGCTGATGCCGCGGATCGCGCCGATGGCGACCGGGGCCGCCCAGACGGGCCGCCGTCGGAGGAGGTCCTAGGCCCGCATGCGCTCCGGCATCGGGGCGAAGACTGGTCCTCGCCTCTGATGCCGGAGCTAGGGTGGCCGCATGAACAGCTACCTCACCCCCCTCAGAACCACCCTTGCCACCGCCGCGCTTGTCGCCGCCGCGCTCCTCGTCGCGCTCGCGCCGGGCGCCGCGCCCGCCGCGGCCGCGAAGCCGAAGGTCTACGAGTGCCAGCACCCAGTGGTCACCGGCGAGGAGGCGGTCAACCCGAAGGGCGTGACGCCGCAGGAAGCGTGCAAGGTCGTCCGCTCGCTCGGGAAGTTCCTCAGCAAGGTCCCGAACATCCGCAAGCTCTACGTCTGCAAGGGCCCCGGCGGCCACACGCCGGTCCTCCGGATGGACGAATTCGAAGGCTGGAAGCTGAAGCTGGCGAACTACGCCTTCATCATGTACAAGCCCGGCGCCTCCTTCCGGGTGACCGGAACCGACTTCCCGGTCAACTGCAGCTGAGCTGAGCCGCCGGGCGGGCCGGGCGCGGGTGGTTACTCGGGCTCGGCCCCCTCGACCGCGGTGTAGTCGCGCGCCTCGCCGCCCGCGACCGCCATCGCCCCCTTGGCGACGAGGACCGCGTCGTCGGGGCTGCCCGCCTCGATCTTCAGGAAGTGGCGCTTCATCCCGTCGCCTTCGAAGCCCAGTTCCGGCTCGTCGTGGAGGTAGACGCCCGCGTTGGTGAGCTGGGTGACGACGCCACGCGCGAGGTTGCCGCGGCAGGTGACGGTGTAGATCGGCATGCCGCCAGGCTAGTGCGAAAGCCGGGGGCGGCGCTACTCGGCGGCGGTGATCGCGGCGGGCATGAAGACCAGCCAGGTGAGGAGGGCGAGCGCCGCGGCCGCGAGCAGGACCAGGGCCAGGTGCGACTTCACCAGGAGCGCGCCGATCACCGCCCCGACGAGCATCGAGACGACGGCCGCGCCGCGCCGCAAGCCCCCTTTGCCCTCGCCCCGCGCGAGCGGCGAGTCGGCGGCCAGCCCGGTGAGCGTCATCGTCAGCACGGTCGTGGTGAGGTCGGCGATCCTCAGCCGCCGCACGGTCGCGTTGCGCACGCCCATGGCGAAGGCGAGCAGGCCGATGATCAGATCGCCGGAGAAGTGGTCCGGGGTGATGTCGAAGGCCAGCGCGATCACCGTCGCCAGCCCGATCAACCCCACCTCGACCAGCATCGCGCGGGAGAGGTGCGTCTCTTTCGGCGGCAGCGCCGCGCCCATCCGTCCGCCGACCACCGCGCCGACCAGGAAGGCGCCGAGCGACACCAGCGGCCCGACGATCGGCAGCCCGCTCGACCCCGCGATCCCGAACCCGAGCAACACCACGTTCCCGGTCATGTTCGCGGCGAAGACCCGCCCGAGCCCGAGGTAACAGGCGGCGTCGATCACCCCGGTCGTCAGCGTAAGCACCAACAGGGTGCGGGTGAGCGGGTGGCGGATCGAATCCGTGCTCATCGCCTCGCCTCTTCGCCGGGTGGGGCGCGTTTCCCCCCGTGCATTGCGCGCGGGCCGTCCACAGGGGTTCGGGACGCCTCAGGCGCGTCCTGGGCGCCTCATGGGGGTCCTGGCAGGCTGTGACCCCCATGAGGCGCCCAGGACGGTGGGGCTTTCGTGAAACAGGGGGCGGGGGTTCGTGACGAAGTGCGGGGTCCCGTCACGGCCTCATGTGGTCCGGATGTTGATGGGCCGAAAAGTCCTCCATATCAGGACTTTTCGGCCCATCGACATCGGGCCCCTGCGGCTGTGGAGCTTTTCTCTCGCATAGCGAGAGGTTCTCTCCACAGCAAAAGCTTGAGTGGTGGGGAGGCATGAGGAAGACGGTAGGAAGCGTGGAGATCCCGACGTCTTCGTCACGACTTCTCACTTCGGTGACGCTCTCGTGAACCATGCGTCGCCCCTCGCGTCACCCGCCGTGGCTTCGCGCCTCCGCCGGCGCGGCTGTGGCGCCTAAGTCGCGCATAGCGCGACTTAGGCGCCAAAGCCAG
>DASZUW010000327.1:0-5266 GCA_035547475.1 Solirubrobacterales bacterium | reverse complement strand
CAATCGACACGGGCTGGCGGGTGGGCTGCCGATGCGGATTCGGCCGTCCGCAATACTTGATGCCATGGCGACGCTGCGCGAGGTTCGGATGTCGGATGCAGGCGTCGCCGCCTGGGGGGAGCGACTCGCCGGGGGGATCGCGCGGGGGATGCAGCTCGACCCGGAGATGCTCCGGGTGGTGATCTGCACGCTGCTGGCGGGCGGGCACCTGCTCCTCGAGGACCGACCGGGGGTCGGCAAGACGCAGCTCGCGCGCAGCCTCGCGGCCTCGATCGACGGGCGCTTCGCGCGGATCCAGGGCACCGTGGACCTGCTGCCCTCCGACGTGCTGGGGACGACGATCTGGCGGGCGAGCACGGAGACCTTCGAGTTCCACCCCGGCCCGATCTTCGCCAACGTGGTCCTGGTCGACGAGCTGAACCGGGCGACGCCGAAAACGCAGTCGGGGCTGCTGGAGGCGATGGCCGAGCTGCAGGTGACGGTCGAAGGCAAGGCGCACCAGCTGCCGCGGCCGTTCACGGTGATCGCGACGCAGAACCCGACCGCCGGCTTCGACGGCACCTATGCGCTGCCGCCCGCCGAGCTCGACCGCTTCATGACCCGGCTCTCGCTCGGCTACCCCTCGGCGAACGCCGAGGCCGACCTCCTGCACTCGCCGCCGCCGCCCGCGCTGCCGCCGGTCGCCGACCTCGCCGAGGCCTCGCAGGCGATCGCCGCCGTCGCCGAGGTGGAGGCGCGCCGGCCGCTGCTCGAGTACATCGTCGCGATCCTCGACGCGACGCGGCGCCACCCGCTGAGCGAGGCGGGAGCGAGCCCGCGCGGCGGCCTGATGCTGCTCGCCGCCGCCCGCGCCCACGCGGCGCTGGCGGGCCGCGACTACGTGGTCCCCGACGACGTGCAGGCCCTGGCCGGGCCGGTGCTCGCCCACCGCATCCAGACCGTCGGCGGCGCCGCCGCCGTGGCGCAGCTGGCGATCGTCGAGGCCGCGCTGGAGGAAGTCCCGGCGCGATGAGACGGGGCCTCGCGACCGAGCTGCTCGGGTTCGCGCTGCTCCTCGCCGCCGCCCTGCTCGGCTCGGTCGCGCTCTTCGCCTTCGCGCTCGGCCTCCTCGTCGTCGTCGCCGGCTCGCTGCTGGTGACGGCGATCGGCGCCCGCCGCGCCCGCGTCATCCGGACCGTCGACCAGACCGAGGTGGTCGAGGGCAGGCCGCTCACGCTGCGCTTCGACGTCGCCGGCCTGGGCGGGCTGCCGGCGCACGCCGAGGTGCGCGACGAGCTCGGGAGGTGGCACCGGATCGAGCGCGGCTCGGCGCAGCGCCTGACGATCGACCGCCCCGGCCCCCACCTGATCGGCCCCTCGGCGGTGCGCGTGCGCGACGACCTGCGGCTCTTCTCGCGCCGCCGCACGGCGGGCGAGCCGGCCGTCGTCCTGGTGCTGCCGGAGCCGGCGAACACCGGCGCGCAGCCGATCCCCCCGGGCGCCGACCCCGGCGGCGACCCCGAGCCCGACGGCCTGCAGCCCTACTCGCGCGGCACCCCCGTCGGCCGCATCCACTGGCCGAGCGTCGCCCGCGCGGGCGAGTGGCAGGAGCGCCGCGTGATCAGCTCGCCGCGGGGGATGCCGCTGGTGGTCGTCGACCTCTCCGGCGCGCCCTCCGACGGGGCGGTCGACTGGACGCTGCGCGCGGCGGCGGGGCAGATCCACGGCCTCGCGCGGGCGGGCGGGTGCCGCGTGCTGCTGCCCGGGGAGCGGCTGCCGATCCCGGTCGAGAACGTCGCCGAGGGATGGCCGACGGTGCACCGCCGCCTGGCGAGCGCGCGGGGCACGCGCGAGGCCCCCGCCACCGCACCGCCGGGCGCGGTCCATATAAGGGCGACGCAGGCGCCCGCCCTCGCGGAGCCGCCGGGGCCGCGCCTGCCGCCCGAGGTGGTGCCGCTGGAGAGGACGAGCTTCGGAGATGGCCCGGACCGCCGCGTCGCCTGAGCCCCGCCGGGCGGACGCCGCCGCGCTCCTCCTCCTGAGCGCGGGGGGCGCGGCCGCCTGGTGGAGCGCCTTCGGCACCCGCCTGCTCTGGCTGGCGCCGGTTATCGCGGTCGCCGCGCTGACGGCGGGCGGGGCGCTCCGCACGCGCCCGGCGGCGCTGGTGGCGCTCGCCTGGGTGCCGGGCGCGCTCCTCGCCGCGGGGCTGCCGGTCGGGGTCCTCGCCCCCGGCGCCTGGGACACGACCGTCGCCGCGCTCCGCGACGGCATCCAGGGCCTGCCCACGATCGCGACCGTCACCCCCGTCATCCAGGCCTGGGCGCTCGCCGCCGTGCTCCTGATCGGTGGGACCGCGACCGGGCTCGCCGGGATCCTCTGGCGCGGGGACGGCTGGGAGCGCTCGCTGGTCGGCTTCGTCCTGCTGCTCGTGCCGCTCGGCTCGGCGCTGGCGATGCAGCAGACCCCCGACGCCGCCTGGCAGGGGGCGATCGTGCTCGTCGCCGTCGTCCTGCGGATCGCCCGCGGGCGCCTGGTCCCGATCGTCGCCACCGCCTCGATGGTCGGCGCGGTGGCGCTCTTCGGCGCCCAGGTCGCCGCCCCGCGGGCGGGCTGGCAGCCGTTCGGCCACCCCCACCACCTCTCCCAGTTCCACGAACTCGACACCGCCCAGACCTACGGGCCCCTCGACGACCGGCGGACCGGCGCGGTGATGCTCGACGTCACCTCCCATCGCCCGGCGCTCTGGCAGATGCAGGTGCTGGAGGCCTTCGACAACCGGCGCTGGCTCGCCGCGCGCGAAGACTCGCACCTGCCCGAACCGGCGGCGCATCGCCAGACGGTCAAGGTCGAAGTGCGCGGGCTGCGCAACCGGCTGATCGTCTCGCCGGGGCGGATCGACGCGGTGAGCGGCACCCACGGCGTGGTGATGGAGCGCGGCGGCGGCGAGGGTCTGATGCGGACGCCGAGCGAAGGCGACACCTACCGGGTCGAAGCCGACACCGTGCACGTGCGGGCGGCGCGACTGGCGCGGATCCCGGTGCCGACCGGCCGCCGCTACCAGGCGCTCACGCAGATCGGGCTCGAGCCGCCGCCGCGCTACATCCCCTACCCGCTCTCCGAACTGGCGAAGGACCTGCCGGAGCCGCTGCGGGGGACCGACTGGGGGCGCCTCTTCCGGCTCGCCTTCCACCTCTCGCGCGGGGTCGGAACCGAGCTCGCGATGGTGCACCGCGTCGAGAATTTCCTGCTCGCGGACGGCCGCTACCACTACACGACCGACGTCGGCTCGCCCGGCATGGAACCGCTGATGGAATTCCTCTTCCAGACTCATCAGGGGTACTGCCAGCACTTTGCCGGGGCGGCCGCCCTGCTGCTGCGCGTCACCGGCGTCCCGACGCGCGTCGTGGTCGGCTTCGCCACCGGCGAACAGATCGGCAAGGACACCTGGGCGGTCCGCGACGAGGACGCGCACGCCTGGATCCAGGTCTACTTCCCGGGCGTCGGCTGGGTCCCGTTCAACCCGACCCCGGTGGCGGCGCCCGCCGACGTCTCCCCCGGCCTCGACCTCTTCCAGGCCGGTTCCACCGCGCCGACCGGCGCCGGCGGCGGCATCGTCGGGCTGGTGGGCGGCGCGGCGCTGCTCCTCCTCCTGATCCTCGGCGGCGCCCGCCTGGCGCGGCGCCGCCACGGGCCGCGCACGCGGCTGGCCGACCTTCTGGTGCGGCTCGCCCCCGAGCCCTCCGGCCCCCGCACCACGCTGCGCAGCCTCCACCCGAGGCTGACCGAGATCGGCCCCGCCACCGCCGCGCTGGCGCTCGTCGCCGAGCAGGCGCGCTTCGCCGCGGCGGCGCCGGCCGAACCGGCGCACCCGGGGCTGACCGTGTGGCGCGCGCTGGTCGCCGACGTCGGCCTGCGCCGCTCGCTCGGGCTGATGCTGCGGGCGGCGTCGAGCGCGGCCCGGGGACGGACCGCGGTCGCGCCGTCGCGCTCCTGAGGGCAGGTTTAGGGACGGCTGCTACCGTGCGCAGGGTCGAGCGGCCGCTTGCCGCCCGAGAGGTTCCGTTCCTCGCGCCGAGCGTGCTTGGAGTCGCAGGATCTCCCAAGCAACCCGAGAGCAGGAGAGGACGGACACCGCGTGGAGATCGGGATCGGCCTCGCCGTGCTGGTCGCGCTGGCGACCAACCTCGCCGCCCTGCTGAAGCACCGCGGCTGCCAGGACGCCCGCGCGGTCCAGTTCCGCCGCCCGCTCGCCGCCCTGCGCGACCTCGCCGGGTCCCGCTGGTTCGTCGCCGGGTGGGCGCTCGCGGCGCTCGCCTGGCTCGCCCACGTGGCGGCCCTCTCGCTGGCGCCGATCTCGCTCGTCCAGGGAATCCTCGCCGGCGGCGCGGTCACCCTCGCGGTCCTCTCCCAGCGCCTCTTCGGCGATCCGGTCGGCCGGCGCCAGTGGCTCGCGCTCACGCTCGGCGCCGTCGGCCTCGTCCTCCTGGTCGTCACGCTGCCCCGCTTCCACGGCTCCGACGCGAGCTTCTCCCTCGCCGCCATCCTCAGCTTCGAGGGCGGCCTCATCCTGCTCGCCACCGCGATCGCCCTCTGCCACCGCTCGACCCGCCTGACCGCCCGGCGCGGCGTCTTGAGCGCGGTCCTCGCCGGTCTCCTCTTCGCCCTCGCCGGGATCGCGATCAAGGCCGCCACCGGCGGCGCCGGTGGCCTCCTCGGCATGGCCGCCCTCGTCGCGATCATCGTCGCCTGCGGCGCCTTCGCCCAGTACACCGCCGTCGCCGCCCTCCAAGGCGGCGGCGCGATCGAGACCATCGGCCTCATGGGCATCGTCGCCAACGCCGTCCAGATCATCGGCGGCATCCTCGTCTTCGGCGACCCCCTCTCGCCGACCCCCCTCGGCCTCGCCCTCCAGATCACCGCCTTCTCGATGGTCTGCCTCTCGGCGCTGTTGTTGCCGGGGCGGGCGGTTGGCGAGGGCGCGGCTGCCGCCGTCGACGCGGCGTTGGCCGTCCACAGCGCATCGGCCCTCCACAGGGGTTCGGATGGCGCGACGGTGTCCTGGGCGCCTCATGGGGGTCCTGGCAGGCTGTGACCCCCATGAGGCGCCCAGGACGTGAGGCTCTCGTGAAACAGCGGGCGAGGGTCCGTCACGAACTCCACGGTCCCGTCACGGCCTCATGTGGACCGGGCGTCGATGGGCCGAAAAGGCCTCCAGATCAGGACTTTTCGGCCCATCGACATCGGGCCCCTGCGGCTGTGGAGCTTTTCTCTCGCATAGCGAGAGGTT
>DASZUW010000326.1:0-3589 GCA_035547475.1 Solirubrobacterales bacterium | reverse complement strand
GGCGGCGCTGGTCGGCTTCGGCTCGCGCAGTCGGCGGGCGTCGGTCGAGGCCCTGGCGAGAACGCTCTTCGCCGCGGGGTTCGACCGCGTGCTCGCGGTCCAGATCCCGGCCGCGCGCTTCTCGATCCACCTCGACTGCCTGATGACCTTGGTCGACGTCGACCTGGTCCTGATCGATCGGCGCCTGCGCCGCTCGAGCGCGGTCGAGCTGCGCCCGCGCGGCGAGGGCGTCGCGACCCGGATCCACCCGAGCGTCGAGGCCGCCCTGGCCGACGCGCTCGGGCTCGACGCGATGCGAGTGGTCGAGGTCGCCGACGAGCACGAGCAGTGGCGGCTCGCCGCCAACACCCTCGCCCTCCGCCCGGGCCGCGTGGTCGCCTACGCCCACAACGAGCGCACCAACGAGGCGCTGGCGGCGGCCGGCGTCGAGGTGCGGGGCGTCCCCGGCGAGGAGCTCAGCCGGGGCCACGGCGGCCCGCGCTGCCTCACCTGCCCGCTGCGGCGCGACGCCGCGGATCCCTAGGCACGCGACGAGATTCAGGCGACCCGAAGATGCTCAGCAGGCGATCGGGGGCGTCGAGGGGGAGATGCGCGCGTGCCTGCGGTACCTGGTCGTGGCCACGGACATGGGGCTGCCGGTGCCACCGGACTTTCCTGCAGCGCAGGAAAAGCAGGAGTTGCGCCGCCGAGGAGCGGCCGGGGATGCACAGCGTCCCGATCCCGGCGAAAGGCGGGATGCTGCGCAAAGCCAAGGACGCGTTGACCCATGAGACGGGCACTCGTCGTCGCCGACGGGGAGGTTGGCGGGGACGAGTGACCCGCTCCCTCGGCTCGCCACCGAAGTCGTCGCGACGGGGCTGATCTCGATCGGCTTCGCGCCGGTCGACCTCGGCCACGTCTCCGGCCTGCTCTTTCAGGGTGTCCGCTTCCGGGGGCGGGCGAGGAGGTGCGTGTCGCGGGTCAGCCCGCAGGGGACGCCGCCGGCGATTCTCGCGTGCGTCGTGCGGCCGGCGATGGCCGAGCGCTGAGCCGGCGGCGCAGGTCGCGACGCGAGTTCGCGGCGACGGCGATCCGGGTGCCGGCGTAGCGGACGCCGCCGTGGCGGGCGCGGGCCGCGACGGCGAGCCAGGCGCAGATGCCGCGCTCGAGGACCCAGAGCGGCGCCGCGAGGGACCCGGTGAGCGGGAAGACGGCGGCGCCGCCGGCGCGGCGGCGGCCGCGCTCGGCGAGGGCGACGGCCGTCGCGGCGGCGGCGAGGGGCGGCCCGGGGCGGCGGCGCGCCGCGGCGAGCGCCAGGGCGGGGACGATCGCCAGCCACAGCGTCATGCGCGCCGGCAGGGCGAAGTCGTCGTAGGCCTGGCGCACGCGCTGGCCGAGGAAGTGGCGGGTCGAGGGCGGCAGGCGCGGCACGTAGAGGTCGAGCGGCGCCGCCTCGCGGCCGCCCGCCGCGGCGACGGTGCGGATCAGCTCGAGGTTCTCGAAGAGGACGTCGCCGTCGTAGCCGCCGAGTCCCAGGAGCAGCGAGCGGCGCACCGCCAGCGTGCCGGGGTAGTCGCGACCGAAGGCCCGGTTCAGGAGGGTGCGGGCGGTGTCCCAGCGGGCGTGCCAGGGGAGCGGGCGGAAGAAGTTCTGCGGGCGGACGAGGTCGTGGGCGGCGAGGAGGGCGACCGCGCGGGCGAGCGTCGCGCCGTCGTGGCGGACGTCGTCGTCGGCGATCACCAGCGCCTCGTGGGAGGCGCGCCGGGCGGCGGTGAGGACGCCCGCGACCTTGCCGTTGCGGCAGGCGAGGTCGGGGTCGGGCGCCAGATGGGCGGCGCCGGCGGCCTCGAAGGCGGCTCGGTTGGCGTCGAAGACCGGCGGCGCGGAGCCGTCGACGACGATCGCCTCGGCGCCCAGCGCGGTCATCGCGGCGAGGTGGGCGGCGAGGTCGGCGCGTCCCTCGCCGTCGGCCCAGCGCACGGGGACGAGGTAGGAACAGCTGACCTTCGCCATCAGGCGAGCGCCGGGGCGCCGCGCAGCGAGGTCTCCCCCGCTTCCCAGGAGCCGAGCAGGTGCGCGGCCCAGCGCGCCTCCAGCGCCAGCAGGGCGCGGGCGCCGAAGAGGATGTCGGCGGCGACGGCGGGGTCTTCGCGGGCGAGGCCGCCGGCGAGGTCCCAGGCGGCGATCATCTCATGGACCGCGTCCGCCTCGACGTGCTCGTCGTAGAAGTCGGTCGCCTCCTTGTCGCAGCCGAGGCGGCGCAGCGCGTTGCCGTAGCGCCGGTTGGGGATCGAGGAGGTCATCTCGAAGGCGGCGAGGTGGCCGACGAGGGCGCCGCGCCGCCGGCGGTGCAGGCCGAAGCCGCTCAGCAGGTTGACCGTCGCCAGCGTCGGCGCGGGCAGGAGGTGGAGGTAGGCGCCGTAGGTCGGGTCGAGCCCGAGCGCCGCCATCGTGTTCGCGAACAGCACCGCGTGCATGCGCTCGGCGCGGCCGCCGCCGTACTCGTCGAACTGCACCTCGAGGAGCGCCGCCTTGGCGGCGGGCGCGAGCCGCGGGATGCCCCAGGAGTGCGGGTCGGCCTCCTTCAGCTGGTAGGCGGAGCGGTGGATCACGTGCTCGAGCATCTGCTCGCGCGTGCCCTTGGTCTCCAGGTGGCGGGAGAGCGGCGGGCCATCGTCCGCGGCGACGATCGCCTGCAGGGTCTCGGGGACGCTCGCCGTCTCCTCCGGCGTGGCGGCGGGGACGATCGCGTCGACCGCGGCCTCGAAGGGGCGCTCGAGGGCGGCGCGGAAGGCGAGCAGCGACGGCGCCCACTCCCAGCGCTCGTCGACGCCCTCGAAGCCAGCGTAGTGGAGCTCGTAGGCGACGTAGAGCGCGAGCTGGAGGTCGAGGTCGGCGAGCGGGTCGGCGGGGGCGACGGCGGCGGGATCGAGCGGCCCGCCGTCCGGCGAGGCGCCGTTCGCGGCGCCGTCGGGCGCGCCGCGCAGCGCCTCGAAGAGCACCTCGGTCAAGGGCCCGACCGGCTCGGGCAGCGGCGTCGTGCGGCCCGCGAGCGCGCTCACCCGGGGCGGCGCGCTCACCGCGACACCTCCGGCGGCCAGACCTCGAGCACCCCCGGGGCGCGGAAGTCGATCAGCTTGTGGGTCCCGTCGCAGAACGGCCGCGTCCGCGACTTCCCGCAACGACATAGGGCGATCGTCCGCCGCGACACCGGGATCGACTCGCCGTCCGGGTCACGCAGCGCAAACGGACCGCGCACCAGGTACGGACCATCGCGATACGGCGTGATCACGACCTCCCCCTCGTGCTTGGTGCTCGGCTCTTGCATGGTCAAATCGAATCTTCGGGACGAAGACGTGCCTAGTGGTTCCCGCTGCGACCGGCGACAAAACAGGTGGACGCG
The DNA here is from genome assembly GCA_035547475.1 of Solirubrobacterales bacterium. GTDB lineage: Bacteria > Actinomycetota > Thermoleophilia > Solirubrobacterales > 70-9 > VAYN01. The sequence goes on along the minus strand of DASZUW010000326.1, from coordinate 207 downwards.
GCCGAGGTCGAGGTCGAAGGTCCGGGGCGAGACGACTGCCGATGCGGGAGGCCGAGGCGGACCCGAGGCCGCCGCGACCACGGACGCTCACAGGGTCGGGGCGGAGTAAGCCCGGCAGGGTCTTCGGGGGCTGGTGGCTGACGGGGGCTGGAGGCCGTCCGAGCTGCCGCGGATGCCGTGCCGACCCCTGACGGGCGGCTGTGGTCG
>DASZUW010000325.1:0-2502 GCA_035547475.1 Solirubrobacterales bacterium | reverse complement strand
GGCGCCGAGGCGCCGATCCCGCTCGACCAGGTCGACGCCCACGTGCCCGACGGGGTCGAGCTCGAGAAGCACGAGGGGGGCCAGCCGAGCTGGTGGTGGCTGCTCGCGGCGCAGTAGCGGTGCGCGGCTTCGCCGGAGTGGGCGAGCCGACCCGCGCCGAGCTGCGCGCCGCGCCCGTCCACTGGCCCCGCCCGAGCGCCCTCGAGACCGGCCTCGGGGCGCTCGACGGCGTCGGCCCGAAACTGGCCGAGGCGGGGCGGCAGGCGGGGATCGCGACCGTCGGCGACCTCCTCTACCGCTTTCCGCACTCGCACCGCGACCGTCAGATCCAGGCGCTGGAGAGCCTCGAGCCCGGCGCGGTCGGCACCGTCCTGGTCGAGGTCCTGGGGAACCCGCCGCGGCCGTTCCGGCGCGGGAAATTGACGATGGTCGGGGTCAAGGTCGGCGACGGGACGGGTCAGGTGAGGGCCACGTGGTTCAACCAGCCCTGGGTCAGCGGCAAGCTGGAAAAGGGCGCCCGGATCCTGATCACCGGCAAGCGGAGCCCCAAAGGGCTGGCGGTGCAGGAGTGGGAGACGATCGCCCCGGCGACCGAGGAGGAGGCGCCGGGCGAGGAGCGGTCGGGCTCCTTCGTCCCCGTCCACCCGGCGACCGAGGATCTGCCGCCGCGGAAGATCCGCGAATGGGCCGAGCAGGCGGTGAAGCTCGCCCCGAACGCCATCGAGGGGCTGCCGGCGTCGCTCCAGGCGAAGCGCCGCCTCGGCTCCGTCGGCTCGGCCATCACGGCGGCGCACTTCCCGCAGTCCCCGAAGGAGCTCGAGGAAGCCAGGAGCCGGCTCGGCTTCGAAGAGCTCTTCCTCCACCAGGCCCTGCTGGCGACGCGCAAGCGCAGCCACCGCCGCTCCCGTCCGGCGCCCCGCTTCGGCCGTCCCGGGGCCCTCGTCGAACGTTGGCTCGCCTCGTTGCCCTTCGCCCCGACCGCGGATCAGCGCGCCGCCTTCGCCGACATCGACCGCGACCTCGACTCGGGCGAGCCGATGCAGCGCCTGCTGATGGGGGAGGTCGGCTCGGGCAAGACCGTGGTCGCCGTCTACGCGATGCTGCGGGCCCTCGAAGCGGGCCACCAGGCGGCGCTGATGGCGCCGACCGAGACGCTCGCCGAGCAGCACGCGATCACCCTCGGCAGGCTGCTCGCCGAAGAGGCCGTTCCCTTCGCCCTGCTGACCGGCGCCACGTCCGCCGCCGTCCGCCGTCAGGCCCTGAACCAGCTCGCCAGCGGCGAGCTGGGGCTGATCCTCGGCACGCACGCGCTGATCGAGCCGACCGTCCGCTTCGCCCGGCTCGGGCTCTGCGTGGTCGACGAGCAGCACCGCTTCGGGGTCGAGCAGCGGCGGGCGCTCGACTCGAAGGGGGTCGAGGGGATGGCACCGCACGTGCTCCACATGACCGCGACGCCGATCCCGCGCACCCTGTCCCTGACCGCCTACGGCGACCTCGACACGACCGCGTTGCACGAGCTGCCGGCGGGACGCAAGCCGGTGACCACCAAGGTGGTCGGCGAGGACGCCCGCGAGAAGGCCTACGAGTTCCTCCGCGCGCGGCTGCGCGAGGGGCGCCAGGCCTTCGTCGTCTGCCCGCTGGTCGAGGTCTCCGAGAAGCTGCCCGGCAAGGCGGCCGGGGAGGAGGCGGAACGGCTGCGGCGCGGCCCGCTGCGCGACTTCCGCGTCGGTCTCCTACACGGCCAGATGCACTCGACCGAGAAGGGGGAGGCGATGGCCGCCTTCGCCGCCGGCGAGACCGACGTGCTGGTCGCGACGACGGTGATCGAGGTCGGGATCGACGTGCCGAACGCGACCGTGATGCTGATCGAGGGCGCCGAGCGCTTCGGCGTCTCCCAGCTCCACCAGCTGCGCGGCCGGGTCGGGCGCGGCGAGCACCCCTCGCAGTGCCTGCTCTTCGCCGCCGAGGCGGGGGAGATGGCGCGGCGGCGCCTGCGGGCGGTCGAGAGCACTCGCGACGGGTTCGAGCTCGCCGAGGTGGACCTCGAACTGCGCGGCGAGGGGGAGATCCTCGGCACCCGCCAGAGCGGTCTGCCGCGCTTCGCCGTCGCCTCCCTGCCCGAGGACGGCCGGGCCCTGGTCGAAGCCCGCGAGGAGGTGCTGGCGCTGCTGCGCGAGCACGGCTCGCTCGAGGACGCCGCCCTCGGCCCGCTGCTGGAGGCGGCCCGCCGCCGCTTCGGCGCCGGCGCCGCCGACCCGATCCCCCTGTGACAATCCGACGCTTGTCCTCAATACGAAGACAAGCGTCGGAGAGGGGCGGGGTGTGCGCGTCATAGCCGGGGAGCTCAAGGGGCAGAAGCTGGTCGCGCCGCGCGGCTGGAAGGTGCGGCCCACGTCGGAGCGCGTGCGCGAGGCGGTCTTCTCGACGCTCGGCGCGCGGGTGGAGGGCGCCGCCGTCCTCGACCTCTACAGCGGCACCGGGGCGCTGGCGATCGAGGCGCTC
>DASZUW010000324.1:0-10589 GCA_035547475.1 Solirubrobacterales bacterium | reverse complement strand
GCTGACCCGGGGCTACCTCTCCAAGGAGTCGATCGCCCTGGTCCTCGAGGACCAGGGCGACGGGGACGGAAGCGAGGTGGCTGCCCTGGAGGTATGAGAAGTGCCGGCGGGTCCCGTTACACCACAACTCGCTACTTGACTCGTGTGGGACGCGTGTCGGGCCACGGAGGCCCCCCGTCCTCCCCGCAGGCCCGTCCCCGGCCCGCCCCTGCCCCAGCTCGCAACGGCCTGGGGGCGGCGGCTCTACTCCGCCGCGGCCCCGGTCCTGCTCTCGCGTCGAGGCGGTCGGGCCTCGGATCCTGGGGGTGGGGGCTTGGTCGTGTGGTCGGTGCCGGCGCGGCGTTGGCGGCCCATGTCGGCGAGGCCGAGGGCGCCGAGGAGGAAGGGGACGCCGGCGTGGAAGACGCGGTAGAGGAGGATGCCGCCGACGGCGAGGCTGAGGGGGGTGCCGTAGAGGGTGAAGCCGCCGACGAGGCCGCCCTCGGCGCTGCCGGGGAAGGGGACGATCGCGCCGCCGTGACCGATCGTGTAGGCGAGGACGAAGAGCCCGAGCGCTGGGCCGCCGCCGCCGAGCGCCTCGAAGGCGGCGGCCATCGAGGCGACGTCGAAGGCGTAGTAGCCGATCGAGCCGGCGATCAGGAGGGCGTCGCGCGAGGCGAGCATCTCGAGGCTCGTGGAGACGGCGCCGACCAGCCAGGCCTGGACGAGGGCGACGGCCCGGCGGACGCGCCCGCCTTTGTCGGGGTCGATCTGCGGGATCAGCCGGGGGAGGACGATCACCGCGGCGATCACGAGGCCCGCGCCGGCGGCGGGGATCAGCGTCGAGGCGAGCGAGGCCTCGCCGGGAAGCGCGTCGACGGCCTCGAGCAGGCCGAAGACGAGCAGCGCGCCGAGGCTGACCCCGCTGGTGACGAGGAAGAGGACGGCCGAGCGGCTCGCGGCGAACGCGGTGGGGATGCCGGAGCGGATCAGGATCACGGCGCCGAGCGCGAGCCCGCCGCTGCCGCCGCTCGGCAGGAAGACGTTGGCGCTCTCCTCGACCACGCCGACGTCGAAGGACTCGCGCCAGCTGAGCCGCCGCTCGAAGGCGCCGCGCAGGGCGACCACGAAGCTCAGCACCGAGAGCAGCTGCAGGAGAAAGGCGACGACGACCCAGGCCGGCTCCGTGTCGGCGAAGCGGTCGCGGATCGGCTCCAGGAACGGGACCCAGACGACGGCCGCGGCGGCGAGCACGGCGAGCCCGGCCGCGAGCAGCCCGTTGACCAGGATCGTGCGGCCCTCGGGGGAGGTCGCCCTGGCGGCGTCGACCTCCTCGGAGCAGTCCTTGCCGCGGCGCCGCAGCTCCGCGCAGGGGTCCTCTTCCAGCTCAGGGGAGGGTTCTACGAACTGCAGCATGCGTAGATCCTTTCTTCCCCGATCATTTGCGAAACGTCAACCTTATCTTGCTCCTGTGTCGCGACCGGCGGTCCGAGCGCCGACCGGGCGCCGCCCGGCCGGCCCGCCGCGGATGCGACTACCTTGCGCCGATGTCCGTCCTCCTCGGTCTGCTCGCCGCGGCGACCTACGGGAGCTCCGACTTCCTCGCCGGGCTCGCGAGCCGCCGGCTGCCGGCGATCGTCGTCACCGCCGCGGCGCAGGTGATCTGCCTCCTCGTCGGGCTGGTCGCGATCGTCTTCTACCCGGGCGACGGGATCGGCGCGAAGGTCCTGCTCTGGGGCGCGGCCGCCGGGCTCGGCTCGGCGGGCGGGATGTTCGCGCTCTACCGCGGCCTCGGCGGCGGCGAGATGAGCGTCGTCGCCACCCTCTCCGGCCTGCTCACCGCGGTGATCCCCGTGATCGTGGGACTGGCGACCGGCGACTCGCTCACGGCCCTGGCCGCGATCGGGATCGTCGCGGCGATCCCGGCGATCGGCCTCGTCTCCTGGTCGGAGGCCGACGGGGGCGAGGCGGGTTCGGGTGCGCTCTGGGGCACCCTCGCCGGCTTCGGCTTCGGCCTCCTCTTCGTCGGCTACGACCGCGCGGGCGCCGGCGCCGGCGCCTGGCCCCTGGTCGTCGCCGAGGGGACCGCGTCACTCCTCACGATCGGGCCGGCCCTGCGCGCCTTGCGGCTCGCCGCCGCGCGAGACGCCGGGGACGACCGCGCCGGCGCCGGTTCGGGGTCCGAACGCCGCGCCGTCTCCCTGCTGCTCGCCGCCGGCCTCCTCGCCGGCGCCGCCAACCTCTCCTTCCTCGTCGCCAACCACCACGGCGAGCTCGCGGTGGTCGCCGTGCTCACCGCGCTCTACCCGGGCTTCACCGTGATCCTCGCCCGCGTCGTCCTCGGCGAGCGCTGGTCCCCGGCGCAGAAGCTCGGCCTCGCGACCGCGCTCCTCGCCACCTTCCTCGTCAGCCTCGGCTCGGCCTGACGCGGGCCGCGCGCTACCCCAGCAGCTTCTGCTTGGCGCGGTCGTACTCCGCCTCGGTCAGCGCACCTTTCTCCACGAGTTCGTGAAGCTTGTGCAGTTCCTCCGCGGGCGAGGCGTGCGCCGCCGGGCGGATGTAGGCGTCGGCATGGTGTTTGGCCTCGGCCTGGGCGCGCAGCTGGCGTTCGCGCATGTCGGAGCCGTAGACGATCAGGTAGACGAGCGCCGTCAGGTACGGGATGAAAACGAGCAGCACCAGCCAGACCGCCTTCAGCCACCCCGACATGTCGTGGTTGCGGAAGAGGTCGGTGATGATCGTGAACAGGATCCAGATCCAGACGACGAGCAGGAAGATCTCGAACACCGTCAGGAGGATGTCCCCGAAGGTGACGTCGGCGAGCGGCAGCAATGTGGTTCCTCTCTCTCAGCCCCCGCGGAGCTCGTCGAGCGATTTGACCTCGAGGTCGAACGGCTCGTCGGCGGCGCGGCGGCGACGGTAGGGCGAGACGGTCACGCGGTGGACCTCACCGCAGGCGCAGGGCACGTCGATCGGGCTGGTGTCGGACGCGGGGTCGGTGTCGACCTTCAGCCGTTTCAGCTCGCCGGTCTCCTTGCAGCCGAAGGAGATCACCCAGCCGTAGTCGGGGCGCTCGGCGCGGCGGGGACGCGAGGGGCTCATGCGCGCATCCTCCCACGAACGGGAGGACGCCGAGCCGGGATCATCCGCCGAAGTCGACGACCTGGAGGTTCAGCGGCAGCTCGGCCCGCCGCGGCCCGCGCGGGGCGGCGGCCACCTGCGCCCGCTGCCCGAGCACGAAGAACTGGCCGAAGTTCCCCAGCGTCCCTTCGGCGGTGAACGAGGAGAAGGTGTAGGGGATGCCTTCGGAGCCCAGCGGCGTCGGCCCGTCCATGAGCTGGAAGTGGAGGTGCGGCGCGTTCGAGTTGCCGGAGTTGCCGAGCAGCCCGAGCACCTCGCCGGGCCGGACCCGCTGGCCCACCTTCACCCGCACGCTGCCCGGCTTCAGGTGCCCGTAGAAGGCGTAACGGCCGCCGCCCATGGCGACGACGACGTGGTTGCCGCCCGCGTCGCCGGCGGTGATCGGCGGCAGGGCGAAGTCGATCGGCCCGTCGGGGAGGCGGTCGACGGCCCCGACGACCCTGCCCGCCGTCGCCGAGAGCACTTCGTCGCCGTAGAAGGGATAGTTGCCGAGCACGTCGTTCGGGCCTTCGGTGATCTGCCCGCCCGGGGTCATCTGGACGAAGTCGATCGCGTAGCGCTCGCCCTCGTGCAGGGCGCCGTCGATCGCCAGGAGGCTGCGCCGGTGCGAGGTGTTTTCGTCGCAGCAGCCGTTGATGACGACCCAGCCGGACCCGCGCAGCGGCGGCGCGACGACCGGCGCCGGTCGAGCGACCACGGGGTCGGCGCGGCGGCGAAGCGGCTCAGTTCGACCGAGGCGGGCGGACCGGGGGAGACGACGATCTCGTGGGCGAGCCGGCGCGGGGCGCGCGCCCCCGCCGGGTAGGAGACGTCCATCAGCACCTTGGCGGTGCCGCCCGGCTGGATCGTCGTCCGCGGCGTGCGTTCGTTGACGACGCCGAACGGTTCCATCATCTCCTGCAGGTGCGCGCCGGAGAGCGTCTCGACCGGCTTGCCGCCGGCCTCCGCCACGATTTTGCGCACCGTCACCGGGCCGGGCGGGAACGCCGCCTCGTTCGCCAGCACGAGCTCGTAGACGAGGTGCTCGCGGCCGTCGCCGCCGCGCACCGGTTCGGGCGCGTGGAGCACCCGCGCCGAGAGCGGCGTGAAGTGGTCTTCGGCGGCGGCGGGCCCGGCCGCGACCAAGGCGAGCGTGGCCGCGGCGGCGGCAAAGATCGAGAATCTTTTCTGAATCACGACGCGGCATCCTAGCGGTGCCCTGGACGTTCGTCCGGGCCGCGTACGAAGATGAGGGCATGAAGCGCCGCGGGGAGGGAGATCGGCTGGGGTGGGTCGGGTGGGCGACGCTCGTCACCGCGCTCCTGTCGGGCATCCTCGCGCCCGCCGCCGCCGCGGAACCGGTCGGCCGCGTCGAGCACTTCCCGACCAGGTGCGGGGTGGGGGAGCTCGCCGCCGGCCCGGACGGGAACGTCTGGTTCGGCTGCTACCGCGAAACCGCGCCAGACAAGGGCCGGCCGCTGGTCGGGCGGATCACGCCGGCCGGCCAGGTCTCCGAATTCGCCCTGCCGCCGAAGGTCGCCGTCGACGACCTCGTCGCCGGCCCCGACGGCAACGTCTGGTTCACCTACAGCGCGGGCTTCGCCTTCGGGCCGCCGACGCCCGGCTACCGCAGCGCGATCGGGCGGATCACGCCGACCGGCAAGGTGACCGTGTTCCGCGACGGCCTGCGCGCCCGAAGCGTGCCGGGTGAAATCATCGCCGGCCCGGAAGGCGCGCTCTGGTTCACCGACGCCGGCTCGCCGCCGGAGATCGGCCGGATCACGACGCAGGGGACGATCACCGAGTTTCCCACCGGGATCAAGGAGCCGCTGGGCCTCGGCGGCATCGCCGCCGGCCCGGAAGGAAACGTCTGGTTCTCGCAGGTGTTCGTGCTGCCGCACGGCGACGGCGAACCCGGCGCCCTCGCCGGGCGCCTGACCCCGTCCGGCGAAGTCACCGGCTTCGGTGTCCCGCCCGCGTTCGGCACGCCGGTCGCGGGCCCGGGCGGCGCCACCTGGTTCATCGACGCGACCGGCGAGGGCACGATCGACCGGGTGACCCCGAGTGGCGAGTTCACGCGCTTCGCCGCCGACTCGGTCGCCGCCCCCCGGCACCTGGTGGCCGGGCCCGACGGCAATCTCTGGTTCTCCGGCCCCGGCGCGATCGGCCGCGTGACGCCAACCGGCGAGATCACCCAGTTCGACCACTGCCTCAAGTACCGGCGGGCGTTCTCGGAACCGTCGACGATCGTCTCCGGGCCGGGCGGCGACCTCTGGTTCACCAGCGTCACCAGCCGCGAGACGCCGGCGATGGAAGAGGCGCCGACGATCGGCCGCGTGACCCCGGCCGGCGAGATCACCCAGTTCAGGGCCGGGGTCGGGCTGGAACCGCGCACGATCGCGGCGGGGCCCGACGGGCGCGTCTACTTCAGCGGCGGAAACGAGGAAATCGAGCGGATCACGCCGCCCCAGGCGCCGGTCAACACGTTCGTCTTCCTCCCCGGGCGGGTGAGCGCGGGCGGCGTCGCCGAGATCGTCCCCGAGCTGCCGGGCGCCGGGACGGTCCGGCTGCGCCGCGCCGCCCTCCTGCTTCCGCACAAGCGCACGATCGAGCTGCGCGGCGCCGCCGCGGCGCGGGGCCCGGTCGCCGATTGCGGCCCGAGGCCGCTGCGAGTGCGACTGCGCGGCGCCGCCCGGCGGCTGCAGCGGCGCGAGGGGACGGTCCGGGTGAAGGTCACCGCGACGTTCACGCCCACCGGCGGCAGCCCCGACACCGAGACCGCGGTCACCCTCCTGCGCGGCAAGCCGACCCCGGCCCGGGGCGCTACAACAATTCGAGGGCGATGAGCACCGACTTCCCCGCCACCCACCGCGATCTGCTCGACGCCCGGTTCGCCACCTTGGCGACGCTGGAGAAGGACGGCGGACCGCAGCTGACCGAGGTCTGGTTCCTCTTCGAGGACGGCGCGGTGAAGGTCTCGCTGAACGACTCGCGGCTGAAGACCAGGAACCTGGTCGCGCGGCCGCGTTGCAGCCTCTTCATCCTCGACCTGGAGAACCCGTTCCGTTACCTGGACGTGCGGGGGACGGCGCGCATCGAGCCCGACGACGACTACGCGTTCGCCGACTCCGTCGGCGCCAAGTACGGCGCGGACCTGCGCGAGCACGACGGCCCGGAGGACAAGCGCGTCGTCGTGACGATCGAGCCGACGAACGTCTTCGCCGTCGACATGAGCGCCTGAGGTTTTTTGGCGTCGCGGCGAACGCCTAGGTTTCCAGATCGAGATGAGACCTCGCCGCATCCTCCTGCCGCTGCTCGCGGCGCTGCTCGCGCTCTGCGTCGGGGCGCCCGCGGCGGGCGCGCGGGTCAGCGTCGCTCCCGACGACGTCGTCGGCCAGGCCGCGCCGAAGTTCGTGCCGCACTCGACGCTCGCCGGCGCCGGAGCCTTCGAGGGTCCGGTCTACCGGCTCCCGGTCGACGGGATCGAGATCGGCTACCGCCAGTTCGGGCACGGGCCGGACCTGATCATGGTCCAGGGCGACACCGCGCCGATGAGCCTCTGGATGCCCTACCTGCTGCACCCGCTGGCGCGGCACTTCCGCGTCACGATCTTCGACAACCGCGGCGTCGGCTACACCACCGACGACCTCTCCAAGCCCATCACCGTGCCGCTGATGGCCCGCGACACCGGCGGGCTGATCGAAGCGCTCGGGCTCGTCCACCCGACGCTGGTCGGCTGGTCGATGGGCGGCGAGATCGGCCTCACCCTGGCCGAGCAGGAGCCCGCGATGCTGGGCGCGCTGGTGACGACCGGCGGCGACGCCGGCAGCTCGCACACGGTCCCGCCGCCGCCCGGGCTGATCCGCAAGCTGGCGAACCCGAAGGCGAGCACGAAGGTCTTCCTCGAACTGCTCTTCCCGCCGACCGCGGCGGGCGGCGCCGCGACCGCGCGTTTCGTCCACGGGTACGAGTCGATCCCGCAGGAGAAGGTCTCGCCGCGGACGCTGAAGCGACAGGAAGCCGCCGAGGAAGCGTTCCTGCGCTACGACGGCACCTGGCGCGGCCTCGCCGGCATCACCACGCCGACGCTGCTCACGAACGGCGCCCTCGACCCCGGCGTCCCGCCGGTCAACGCCCGCCGCCTGCACGCCCGCATCCCCGGCTCGAAGCTCGCGATCTACACCGGCGCCGCCCACGGCATGCTCTTCCAGGACGCCGAACGCTTCGCCGCCGAAATCGCGAAGCGCAGCCGCGCGGCCCGCTAGGTTCCGCCCGTGGGCGCGGCCCCTTCGCGCGGCTCCGCGCCGGCCGACGATTCCCCGTCCCGCCGCCGTTTCGCGTAGGATGCACCGCTTCCGGACCCGAAGTCCCATGCGCCGATCCACCCTTGCCATCCTTCCGCTGCTCGCGCTTGCCCTCGTGCTCGTCGTCGCCGGCTGCGGCGGCAAGAAGTCGAGCTCCACGGCGGGCGGCGGCTCCACCGAAGGCGGCGGCGAAACCGCCGACGCCTCGACCTGCACCCCGTCGAAGATGGAAACGCAGACGCCGGGCACGCTGACCGTCGCCACCGACAAACCGGCCTACCCGCCGTACTTCGAAGACGACGAACCGGCCAACGGGGAAGGCTTCGAGAGCGCCGTCGCCTACGCGATCGGCAAGCAGCTCGGCTTCCCCAAAAGCAAGATCAAGTGGACGGTCGAGCCGTTCGACTCCTCCTACGCGCCCGGTCCCAAGGACTTCGACTTCGACGTCAACGAGATCTCGATCACGCCGACCCGCGAAAAGGCCGTCGACTTCTCGGCGCCCTACTACTCGGCCACCCAGGCGGTGGTCGCGCTGGAAGACTCCGAAGCGGCGAAGGCCAGATCGCTGGCCGACCTGAAGGACACGAAGATCGGCGTCCAGATCAACACGACGAGCCTTTCGACGGTGAACGAAGAAATCGAACCGTCGAGCAAACCGGAAGTCTTCAACAGCTCCGGCGACGTGGTGACGGCGCTGAAGAACGGCCAGGTCGAAGCGGTCGTGGTGGACCTGCCGACGGCGCTCTACCTGACCGCCGCGCAGGTCGAAAACGCGACGATCGTCGGCCAGTTCGGCAAGCCCGAAGGGGAAGAATGGGGCGCCTTGCTGGCGAAAGGCTCGCCGATCACCGGCTGCGTCTCCTGGGCGATCGAAGAACTCGAAGCCTCGGGCGAACTGGAGAAGATCACGCAGCGGTGGATGAGCCAGGCCGCGGAAGCACCGCAGCTCCACTGAGCTGCAAGTCCGGATCGCGCGGCGGGTGACCGAGACCGCCACCACCGCCCCCGGCCGCCGCCGCCTCGAACGGGCGGCGGCGAAACGACGCCGGACGCGGCGCAACGCGCTGATCGCGGCGCTCTCCTCGGTCGTCATCATCGGCGGCCTCGCGGCGCTGGTCCTCACCAGCCCGGGCTGGCCGACGGTCCGCGAAACCTTCTTCTCCTGGGCCGAATTCAAGAACGCCTTCCCGGAAGTCCTCAGCGGCTTCTGGCTCGACATCAAGGTCTTCATGGTGGTCGAGGTGGCGGTGCTGGCGATCGCGCTGGTGATCGCGCTGGTGCGGGTGAACCGCTCGCCGGGCCTCTTCCCGGTGCGCCTGCTGGCGACCGTCTGGGTCGACGTCTTCCGCGGCGTGCCGACCGTGCTGCTGGTCTACCTGATCGGCTTCGGCATCCCGGCGCTCGAACTCGAAGGGCTGCCGACCGACCCGGTCGTCCTCGGCGGCATCGCGCTGACCCTCTCCTACAGCGGCTACGTGTCGGAGGTCTACCGCGCCGGGATCAACTCGGTGCACCGCGGCCAGACCGACGCGGCGCTCTCGGTCGGGCTGACCGAGGCCCAGGCGATGCGCCACGTGATCCTGCCGCAGGCGATCCGCCGCGTCGGCCCGCCGCTCCTGAACGACTTCGTCGCCCTGCAGAAGGACGTCGCGCTGATCTCGATCATCGGCCCGCAGGAGGCCTTCCGCGTGGCCCAGATCTACCAGGGCGAAAACTTCAACTACACGCCGATCATCGCCGCGGCGCTGCTCTACCTGCTGATCACGGTGCCGCTGGCGCGGCTGGTCGACCGCATGGGCGGCACGGGGGGCGTGCGCTGATGGCCCGCGGCGGCGCCCCGGTGATCGAGGTCAAGGGGGTGACCAAGGCCTTCGGCGCGCGCGAGGTCCTGCACGGCGTCGACTTCGCGGTCGCCGAGCACGAGGCGGTCGTCCTCATCGGCGCCTCCGGCTCGGGCAAGTCGACGCTCCTGCGTTGCATCGACCTGCTCGAGGAGATCGACGACGGCGACATCTTCCTCGACGGCGAGGTCATCACCGACCCCGCCGTCGACGCCGTCGCCGTCCGCCGCCGCCTCGGCGTCGTCTTCCAGGCCTACAACCTCTTCCCCCACATGAACGTCCTGCAGAACGTCGTCCTCGGCCAGATGCGCGCGCAGAAGGTCGGCTGCCGCGAGGCCGAAGAGGAAGGTCGCGCGCTCCTCGCCCGCTTCGGCCTCGCGGGCCGCGAGGGCGATCGCCCCGACGAGCTCTCCGGCGGCCAGCAGCAGCGCGTCGCGATCGCCCGCGCCTTCGCCGGCAAACCCCGCGCCCTCCTCCTCGACGAGGTCACGAGCGCCCTCGACCCCGAGCTGGTCGGCGAGGTCCTCGAGGCCGTCCGCGACCTCAAGGCCGCGGGCATGACCATGGTCATCGCCACCCACGAGATGACCTTCGCCCGCGAGGTGGCCGACGAGGTCGCCTTCCTCCACGAGGGCCGCATCATCGAGTCCGGCCCCCCGGCCCAGGTCCTCGAGGACCCAAGGGCCGAGGAGACCCAGAGGTTCCTGGCGAGGCTGCTGCGGGCGGGGCGAGCGTAGCGGCAGGCGTGCGGGGGAAGGGTTCGGGGGGCGCCTGCTGCCGTCCGAGCAGTGCCGGCGGGGGTGAGGGAGACACGGCGCGGGGCGCCCCCGGCGCTCGTGCACCTGAGGGCGCCCTGGCGCCCTCAGGTGCACGAGCGAGGGACCGGGCGTCGGGAGAGACGCACGAGAGCGCGGAGAAGGACACGGAAGGCGCACGAGGTGATCCTTCCGTGCGCCTCCCGTCGGCCGTCAGGGTCCCGACCCGCAACCCTCTGTCCTTTGGTAGCCCTGTGGGCTACCAAAGGACAGAGGGTCGGTCCCGGGGACCGGGAGATGACACGGGACACGCACGGATGCGTGGAGAAGGACACGGAAGGCGCACGGGGTCAGGCCTCCGTGCGCCTTCCGTCGCGGGGTCATGCCGGTGCGCCGCGTCCGCACGGCCGCGACCTTGCGTGGTTTGAAACTTGCGTATATCGCAATTTTCCAACCACGCAGATCCCTGACCGCCCGGGCGCCGTGGCACCACGCACGGGACCCGCACGCGACCCGCACGCCTCCGTGGAGAAGGACACGAAAGGGTGACGAACCCCCGGCCCCTCCCGCACCACCTCCCGACCCGGGCG
>DASZUW010000323.1:0-6511 GCA_035547475.1 Solirubrobacterales bacterium | reverse complement strand
GATGAAGTGGGTCGGCTTCATCACGATCCGGGTGAGCGAGTTGTCGGTGCCGCCGCGCTTGCCTTCCTGCTCGGTCAGCGGCACGTTCAGGTGCCGGTCCTTGGAGTGGTACATCATGCAGACGCCCTCGGGGATGCGGTGTGACACGGCGGCGCGGCAGGCGATGACGCCGTTGCGGTTGTGCGCCTCGACCCAGTCGCCGTCGGCGATCTCGAGCGCCTCGGCGTCCTCGCGGCTCACCCACAGCATGCCGCCGCCGCGGAACAGGGTCAGCATGTGGAGGTTGTCCTGGTACTCGGAGTGGATCGACCACTTCGAGTGCGGGGTGAGATAACGGAGGATGAGCTCGCGCTGGCCGTCGCCCTCGGCCGCCGGATCGTCTCCGTAGATCGCCTTGTGGCGGAGCGGCGGGCGGAAGGTCGGCAGGCCCTCGCCGAGCTCGAGGATCCAGGCGTGGTCGAGGTAGAGGTGCATGCGGCCGGAGAGCGTGTGCCAGGGCTTCGCGCGCTCGACGTTCACCGTGAACGGCGCGTAACGCCGCCCGTGCGCCTCGATCCCCGACCACTCCGGCGAGGTGATCACGGTGCGCGGCTGCACCCGGGCGTCGGCGAGCTCGATCCGGTCGCCGCCGCGGCTCCCGGCCAGGTCGGCGAGCTCGAGGCCGGTGCTCTCCTCCAGCGCCCGGAAGCCCTCGACCGCGAGGCGGCCGTTGGTGGTGCCGGAGAGCGCGAGGATGGCCTCGCAGGCGTGCTCGACCCGGTCCAGCCGCGGACGCCCGTCGGCGACGCCGCCGCGCACGGTCCCGTTGCGCGTCGCGAGCTCCGCAACCTCCTCGTCGGCGACCCACCTGGTGCCCTTCACCGCCGTCCCCTGCTCCTCGACCAGCGGCCCGAGCGCCCGCCACTTCTCCGCCGTCCGCGGGTAATCGCGCTCGACCACCACCAATTTCGGCATCGTCCGCCCCGGCACCGGCTCGCACTCGCCCGCCTTCCAGTCGCGTACCTCGCCCAGCGGCTGGGCGATCTCGTCGGGGCTGTCGTGCAGGAGCGGCGCGGCGACGACGTCGCGGCGCACGCCGAGGTGCTCGTCGGCCAGCTCGGAGAAGCGCTCGGCGATCTTGGAGAAGGCGTCCCAGTCGGTCTTCGCCTCCCAGGGCGGCGGCACCGCCTGGTTGAAGGTGTGGACGAAGGGGTGCAGGTCGGTGCTCGAGAGGTCGACCTTCTCGTACCAGGTGGCGGCGGGCAGGACGACATCGGAGAAGAGCGCGTTGCTGGTCATCCGGAAGTCGATCGTGGTGAGCAGATCGAGCGCCCCCTCGGGTGGGTCCTCGCGCCAGGTGACCTCGCGGGGGCGGAGCTCCGGCGGCGACTCCTCGGCGCGCACGGCGCTGTCGGGCACGCCGAGCAGGTGCTTGAGGAAGAACTCGTGCCCCTTGCCCGAGGAGCCGAGGACGTTGGCCCGCCACACCGTCATCACCCGGGGGTGGTTCTGCGGCGCGTCGGGGTCTTCGCAGGCGAAGCGCAGGCGCCCCTCGCGCAGCTCGGCGACGACGTGGTCGGCGACGTCCACGCCGGCCCGCTCGGCCTCCTCGGCGAGCTCGAGGCTCGAGCGGTCGAAGCTGGGGAAGGAGGGCAGCCAGCCGAGCCGCGCGCCGAGCGCGTTGACGTCGGCGATGTGGCGGTCGGCGAGCAGCCCGCGGCCGAGCGGCGAGGCGAAGTCGGAGGCGAGGCCGCGCTCGTAGCGCCACTGACCGCTGGCCAGGTAGAAGAACGGCGTCCCCGACTGGTGGCGCGGCGGCCGGGTCCAGTCGAGGGCGAAGGCGACGGTCTGCCAGCCGGCCAGCGGCCGCACCTTCTCCTGGCCGACGTAGTGCGCCCAGCCGCCCCCGTTCACCCCCTCGCAGCCGCAGAGCTGGACCAGCGCGAGGAAGGTCCGGTAGACCTGATCGGAGTGGAACCAGTGGTTGGTCCCGGCGCCCATCGCGATCATCGAGCGGCCCTCGGTCAGCTCGGCGTTGCGGGCGAACTCGCGCGCCACCCGGGCGACCATCTCCCCCTTCACGCCGGTGATCGACTCCTGCCAGGCGGGGGTGTAGGGCGCCGGGTCCTCGTAGCCCGCGGGCCACTCGCCGGGCAGCCCGGGGCGGCCGACGCCGTAGTTGGCGAGGGCGAGGTCGAGCACCGTGGTGACCAGCCGGCCGCCGACCCGCATCGTCGGCACCCCGCGGCGCACGATCTCGCCGCCCTCGCCCTCGCCGACGTCGAAGCGCGGCAGGTCGACCGGCACCGACTCGCCGCCGCGGTCGATCAGGGTGAGCACCGGCCGGATCCCGTCCAGCCTCAGGTTCCAGCTGCCGGGCTCGCCATAGCGGTGGCCGACCGAGCCGTTGGGCACGGCGGGCTGCCCGGTGCGGGCGTCGAGCACCACCGGCTTCCACTCGGCGTTCTCGCTCTCGCCGCCGCCCTCGGCGAGGTCGGAGGCGCGCAGGAGCCGGTCGGGGACGTAGGCGCCGTCGCGCTCGCGCAGGGTCACCAGCAGCGGCAGGTCGGTGAAGCGGCGGGCGTAGTCATGGAAGTAGGGCACCTGGCGCTCGACGTAGAACTCCTTCAGGATCACGTGGCCCATCGCCATCGCCATCGCGCCGTCGGTCCCCGGCTCGGCGGCCAGCCAGTGGTCGGCGAACTTGGTGTGCTCGGCGTAGTCGGGGGAGACGACGACGACCTTCTGGCCGCGATAACGGGCCTCGGTCATGAAGTGGGCGTCGGGGGTGCGGGTGGTCGGCAGGTTGGTGCCCCAGACGATCAGGTAGCCCGCGTTCCACCAGTCGCCCGACTCGGGCACGTCGGTCTGGTCGCCGAAGGACTGCGGCGAGGCGGGCGGCAGGTCGGCGTACCAGTCGTAGAAGGAGAGGATGGTGCCGCCGATCAGGGAGAGGAAGCGGGTGCCGGCGGCGTAGGAGGCCATCGACATCGCCGGGATCGGCGAGAAGCCGACGACGCGGTCGGGGCCATGACGGCGGATCGTGTCGACGTGGGCGGCGGCGATCAGCTCGACCACCTCGTCCCAGCCGGCGCGGACGAAGCCGCCTTTGCCCCGCCGGCGCTTGTAGGCGCGCGCCTTCTCCGGGTCGCCGACGATCTCCGCCCAGGCCTCGACCGGGTCGCCGAGCCGCGCCCGCGCCTCGCGGTACATCTCCAGCAGGTTGCCGCGCACGTAGGGGTACTTGACCCGCAGCGGCGAGTACGTGTACCAGGAGAAGGACGCGCCGCGGGGGCAGCCGCGCGGCTCGTAGTCGGGCATGTCGGCGCCGGGCGAGGGATAATCGACCGCCTGCGACTCCCAGGTGATCAGGCCGTCCTTGACGTAGACGTTCCAGGAGCACGAGCCGGTGCAGTTGACGCCGTGGGTCGAGCGCACCACCTTGTCGTGCGCCCAGCGGCCGCGGTAGGAGCGCTCCCAGTCGCGGTCCTTGGCGACCAGCTGACTCCAGCGCTCCTCCGAGATCGGCCCCCGCCGCAGCAGGCGGTGCGCCTCGAGCAGCGGATTGGAGCGATCCGACAAGGCCACCCACTTGTACCACAGGACCGCCGACCCGCACTCGATTTTCACATTTCCCGTGGACGAACTGCGGGCCGTGGTTAGGATGGACGAGGTGAAGAGCTGGGACCTGGGAGATCTGAACTTGAAGCCGCGCCTGCCGGAGATCCTCTCCTCGACCGAGGACGCCCGCCTCATCGCCCTCGACCTGGCGGCGGGGGAGAGCCTCGAGGAGCACGAGGTGCACGAGCGCGCCTTCGTCCTGGTCCTCTCCGGTGAGGTCAAGCTGTCCGGGAACGGCGGCGACATCCGCGGCGGCCAAGGGACCCTGGTGGAGATCGAGCCCCGCGAACGCCACCGGGTCGAGGCGACGCTCGACGCCCGCCTGCTCCTCCTCCTCACCCCCTGGCCCGGCGACGGCCACCCCGGAGCGATGGAGCTGCGCGAGAAGCTCTACACGCGGCGGCACGCGGCGAAGCGCGGGGAGTAGCGGTCAGAGGCTTGCGTGGTTCCAAATCCACCTATGGCGTGGATCTCGAACCACGGAAGGGGGCCTGGGTCCTTCCGCCCGCCCGGCCGCCCGTCGAATAATGCTCAGCCGCCCTGCACCAGCCCGCGCCGCAGGCGACGGAGCAGGCCGAGGAAGGTGAGCGACCAGGCGAACAGCGCCAGGCCGAGGAAGACCTTGGGCACGAGGTCCAGGAAGTGGAGGTCCAGCGCTTCGATCAGACGGTAGGTGGCGACCGCATACATCCCGAGGGGGAAGACGGCGCCCCAGTACTGCGGGTCGTATTCGAAGGGAAGCCGCCGGTAGCCGTATCGCCACACGCCGAGGACGACGATGATCGGTATCCACCAGGTGGCGGTCGCCCACCAGAACACCGTGAAGCCCTCGAGGAAGGGGCGGAGCGAATGCAGGAACCCCGGGTGGACGCTGTTCTCGATCAGCAACGACCCGGCGAGGGTCGAGATCGCCATCGCCCCCATGTTGATCCAGTAGGGCGGGGTGAGGTCGCCGGGCTCGAGGGAGAAGAACGTGTAGCGGTAGAAGATCAGCGAGATCAGCCAGATGTAGAGCATGCCTCCCCACAGCCACATCGAGAGCGCGACGAAGTTCGCCTCGAGGGACTGGTGCCAGTGGGCGGCGAGCAGCGCCGTCAGCACGGCGATCGACTGGGTCGCGACCACCGCGAGCAACCACGTGCCGCTGATCCCCTCGGCCAGGGACGGCTTCTCGTGCGTGATCGTGAGCGCGGTGAAGACCGCGTAGGTCAGGCCGACCCAGAGGACCGCGGCGACCGCCAGGAGCACGGTCGCGACCGTGAAGGCGTGCCAGAGCACGATCGTCTCCGCCCCGAGGACGCCGCTCGCCGCCACCGCCGTGAGGAACCCGATCCCGCGCTGGTGGCTGGCAAGGTCGGCGAGCATGGCGCGGGGGAAGCGCCCCGCGCGCCAGAGGCTGAGGATCCAGAGGACGATGTAGGCGATGACGTTGACGACGAACAGCGCCACCCCCACCGCTCGCAGCGCCAGCAGCTGGCAGCCGATCGAGACGATGCCGGTGGCCATGACCAGCGCGAAGTAGGAAGGCGAGAGTTCTTCCAACCAGGTCATCACGTTCCCCACCGGGGATCTTGATCGCTGCCTCGGTCGCGCGCGACGGATCGGCCCTCCGCGCGGGGTCGTCTCCTGTTCAGGCGCGGTCGGGCAGGCGGGATCCGTCCGGCAATCGCGGGCCCACCGGGGCGTTCCACCAGCGGTCGAGCCAGCGCAGCGAGAGGAGGAGGGCGGCGGGGACGACGACGATCCCGGAGGCGAGCAGGAACCAGAGCTGCAGGGCGTCGCTGCCGGCGCCGATGGTGTGGACGATCGCCAGGACCCAGAAGGCGGCGACGAAGCGGTGGAGCTTGCGCCAGCGGGCGGCGCCGATGCGGTCGCGGGCGTAGTAGGTGAGGCCGAGGGCGGCGAGGCCGTAGCCGGCGACGATCCCGAGGCCCGTCCAGAGCGGCCGGTAGAAGCCGACGAAGGGGATCGCGATCCCGCCGAGGCCGGGGTTCAGGTAGGCGTCGCCGAGCAGCGCGAGGCCGTGCAAGGCGATCATCGCGAGCGTCGTCAAGGAGAGCGCCTCGTGGATCGCGCGCAGATCGCGCTTGTTGTCGGTCTTCCGTTTGGCGCTGACCATCAGGCCGACGGCGACTGCCGCGCTCGCCAGGATCAGCGCCGCGCCGCCCGCCGCGCGGCTGGTGATCCAGAAGAGGTGTTCGTCGGCGATCATGCCGCCTGCACCTCGGGCAGGACGGAAGGCAGCGGCTCGACGAACCGCACCGCGCCGTCGGCCGCGACGATCACGCCGCCGTAGGGAAGGCGGGGCTCGGCCCCCTCGGCCCCGGCCAGGAGGGCCGCCTTGGCGAAGGTCTCGGCGAGCAGCCCGGTGGGGGCCACCGCGGTCACCTGCACGATGCCGGTGAAGGCCGGCTCACCGCTCGCCGGGTCGAGTATCTGGTGGGCGGGCCGCCCGTCCTCGCCGGTCCAGGCGCGCCGCGTGATGCCGCTGGTGGCGACCGCGCCGTCGGCGATCCGCAGCTCCCACAGCGGCTCGCCCCCGCCCGGGTCGTCGACCAGGATCGCGCGCGGCCGACCCACGGTGCCGCCGACCCGCAGGTCGCCGCAGCAGTCGACCGCGAAGCGTTCGAAGCCGGCCAACGATTCGCCCGCCAGGTCGGCCAGGAGGCCCTTGGCGATGCCGCCGGGGTCGATCCGCACGCCCGGCGGCCGGGTCACGGTGCCGGCGCGCTCGTCGACGCCGAGCAGGCACCAGGCGGCCCGCGGGTTCGGGGCGGCCGGGCGCGGAGCGGGCGCGGCGCGCTCCTCGCCCGGAAGGTCGAAGTCGCGCGAGTCGGCGTAGCCCGCCGCCTCTATCTCCTCGACCAGGGTCGCGTCGACCAGGCCGCCGCTGCGCAGGCCGGCGGTGTGC
>DASZUW010000322.1:0-7584 GCA_035547475.1 Solirubrobacterales bacterium | reverse complement strand
TCCAGCGGTCGCCCGCGTGGCGCCGCAGCCGCACCAGCACCGCGGTGGCGAAGTCGTTCAGGCCCGTCCCCTCGAGCAGCAGCTCGTTGACGCGGACCAGGACCTCCTCGGGCTCGTCGACCTCGCGGGTAAGCCCGCGCACCGCGGGGCGCAGCGCCACCGCGACGCCGGCCGCCGCCGAGCCCTTGCCGGCGACGTCGCCGATCAGGACCCAGCACCCGTCCTCGGTCGGCAGCACGTCGTAGAGGTCCCCGCCGATGTCGATGCCGCGCCCGGCCGCCTCGAAGACGACCGCCGACTCCAGCCCCTCCACCGGCACGGGCCGCGGCGGGCGCAGGCCGCGCTGCAGGTTGCGCGCGATCGCGTCGCGCTCCTGGTAGAGCCGCGCGTTGTCGAGCGCCAGCGCGGCGCGCTCGCCGAGCTCGCCGAGGAACTCGAGGTCGGCCTGCTCGTAGCGGACCCCGCCCTCGGTGTGGAGGAAGGACAGCGCGCCGAGCTTGCGCCCGCGGGCGACCAGCCCGACCACCGCCGCCGACTCGTAGCCCGCGGCGTCCATCAGCGCCTGGTGGTCGACGTTCTGGGCGACCGCGTCGACCACCGCGGGCTGCTTCAGGTTGCGCCAGATCATCGGCTTCCCGGCCCGCAGCACCTGCGCCACCGGGTGCGCGCCGTCCGGGTCGAGCGGTGATTCGCGCCGGATCTCCTCGAGCCTTTCCGCGGCGCCGGGGAGCGCCGCCGCCGCGACCGAGTCGCCGATCAACCCGTCCTCGCGGAGGAAGTCGATGACGCACACCTCGGCCAGGGAGGGCACCGCTTTGGCGACGATGTTGCGGGCGGTCTCCACCGGGTCGAGCGAGGCGTCGAGGTCGCGCGTGGCGGCGATCAGGAAGTCGCGCGCGCGCTCGCGCCGCCGCTCGCCGGTGATGTCCCGGGCGATCACCGAGGCCCCGTAGAGGTAGCCGGAATCGCTGGCGATCGGCGAGATCGTCAACGCCGCCTGGAACTCGCTGCCGTCCTTGCGCAGGCGCCGCGTGTCGTGCGTCTCGACGCCCTTCCCTTCCCGGACCGCGGCGAGGACCTCCTCGACTTCGTGCTTCAGGTCGTCCGGCAACAGGAAGGAGACGTGACGGCCGATCGCCTCCTCGGCGGTGTAGCCGTAGAGCGTTTCGGCGGCCGGGTTCCAGGCCGTGACGATGCCGCGGAGGTCTTTCGAGAAGACGGCGTCGCGGCTCCCGGCGACGACCTGCTCCATGTGGGCGCGGAGGCGATCGGCTTCGAGGCGGTGGCTGACGTCGCGGGCGAGCACCGTGGGACCGGCGTCGGCGGCGGCGCGCACGACCGTCAGCTCCACCCGGAACGCGGTGCCGTCGGAGCGCCGCGCAGGCAGTTCGATCCGCCGGCCGAGGAGATCCTCGTCGCCGCGCGGCCCGCCCTCCCCGCCGGCGAGGCAGTAGCGCACCGCGCCGCGCAGCCCGGCCGGGACGATCAAATCGACCAGGTCCGTGCCCTCGGCCTCGGCGCGGCCGATCCCGAAGAGCTCGCCCGCGGCCTCGCTCCACCCGACGACGCGCATCTCCCCGTTGAGGACGATGGCCGCGTCGAGCGCCGACGTGACGATCCCCGCGGTCCCTCGCCCGACCGGCTCCTTGACCGAGTTCACCACTCAAAACTACTGAGTTGCGCGATGGCCGGCACCCACTTTGCGAAGAGAATCGGCCCGCCGCCGGCGCGCGGCTGTCCTCGGCCCGATCAGTTCTCGTCTCGCGGCCGGATTGAGGCACATGACCACCGCGGCGCAAGCAGACCGCAAACGCCGGCTCGCCCTCTCCGTCCCCGGCGCGGGCCGCAGGGCCAACGCTCAGGAAAGTTTCTGGGATAAATGCCTAAATTCTCGGGCGGGTCCTAATCCGCGCGCCCGCCGCGGCCGAAAACAAGGGGTAGTGCAGACGATCCCCGAGCAGATCGGCCAGGCTCGCGCCGCCTTCGCGGAAGCGCCGGACGAGCGCGCCCGCATGGGCCGGATCTCCGGCTTCCTCTGGATGGCCTCGGCGGTGGTCGGGGTCGTCGACGTCCTCGTCCCCGGCTCCGAGCACGTGGCGACGCCGCTCGTCCTCCTCCTCGGCGCCTTCGTCTTCCTCTACGGCCTCGCCAGCGTCGTCGGCTGGATCCCCTGGGAGCGCGCCTCGATCGACGCGCTGGCGATCGGGATGGTGGCGACGGTCCCGGTCGCCGGCCTCGCGATCTACATGACCGGCGGCTCGCTCTCCTACATCGAGCCGCTGCTCGTCTGCCCGCTGCTCTACGCCGCCTTTTTCTTCCCCGCGCGCTGGGCCTGGCCGCTGACGGTGGAGCTGATCGCCTTCGCCGGCGCGCCGCTGATCTACGACCCAGACGCGATCGGCAACGCCTTCCTGCCCCGCTACATCGCTCTCGCGATCGGCTTCCTCGCCGCCACCTGGGTGATGATCGGGCTGAAGGAGCGCCTGGTCGGCGCCGAGGTGCGCCAGCGCGATATCGCCAACCGCGACCCGCTCACCGGGGTCGCCAACCGCCGCTTCTTCGACGCGACGATGAAGCGGGAGCTGGACCGCCGCACCCGCCCCTTCGGCCGGCGCGGGCTCGACACCAGCCCGCTGGCGCTCCTGATCCTCGACCTCGACGACTTCAAGGGCGTCAACGACAGCTACGGCCACCAGGCCGGCGACGCCGTGCTCCAGGACGCCAGCGCGCGCATCCTCGGCGTCCTGCGCTCGACCGACACGCTGGCGCGGATCGGCGGCGACGAGTTCGCGATCATCGCCCCCGGCGCGCACGGCGAAGGCGCCGCGCGGATGGCCGAGGCGGTGCGCGCGGCGGTCGCGCTCGGCGAGCCGACCGACGATCTCCCGGCGCCGAGCGCCTCGGTCGGCTGGGCCGTCTTCCCCGACGACGGCCAGGACTTCGAGACGCTGATGCGCTCCGCCGACCACCGCATGCTCCGCATCAAGCGCGCCGACCCCCGCCGCGCCGCCTCGGCGACGCTCTAGCCCCTCGCCCAGCGACCCGGCCGGAGCCCTAGCTGCCGTTCATCGGCGCCGACTCCAGCACGCCGAGCAACTGCGTCACGCGGCACACGAGCAGCCGCTCCTCGTCGACTTCGACCCACACCCCGGCGCTGGCCGGGAAGACGACGTGGTCGCCGACCTCGACCGGCATCTCGACGCCGGCCCCGGCCCACCAGTCGAGCCCCGGCCCCACCGCCAACACGATCCCCTGTTCGGGCGGTGGCTCGTGCGTTCCGGGCGGCACCACCAGCCCCGACCGCCGCACCCGATCGGAGTCGAGCTCCTTGATCACGATCTGGTCGAACAGCGGCCGCAGCTGATGCCGCACCGACTCGATGGGGCCAGGAGTCCGCGAAGAAGCCATGCCTTCAAGTCTCGCACGCCGGGTGCGGGCGCTGTCACCAGGACGCGGTGCTTTCGTGAAACAGCGGGCGCGTGCCCGTGACGAACTCCCCGGTCCCGTCACACCCTCACGCGGACCGCGCGTCGATGGGCCGAAAAGTCCTCCATATCAGGACTTTTCGGCCCATCAACATCGGGCCCCTGCGGCTGTGGAGCTTTTCTGTCGCATAGCGACAGTTTCGCTCCACAGCAAGGTCTTGAGCGGTGGGAAGGCATGAGGAAGACGGGAGGAAGTGGGGAGTTCGCGACGCCATCGTGACGACGCCCCTCTCCCCGACCGCCCGGCCCTCTCGGCCACGGCCACAACCGACCCGGGTCGTGGCCGAGAGGGCCGGGTCCCTGGGTCGTCCCTTGCCGAGCCCCCACCCACCCGCCCCCCCATCGCCTAGTTTTCGAGCGATGGCGACCACCTCCATCGGGCGCGACGCCCGCCGCCAACTCGGCATGGCCGCGCTCGCGCTCGGGGCGCTCGGGGTCGTCTTCGGGGACATCGGCACCAGCCCGCTGTATTCGTTGCAGACGCTGTTCTCCGCCGACCACGGGGCGGTGAAGCCGACCGAAGCCGATGTGTTCGGGGTGATCTCGCTGGTGTTCTGGGCGATCACGCTGATCGTGTCGGTCGAGTTCGTGCTGTTCATCATGCGCGCCGACAACGAAGGGGAGGGCGGGATCCTGGCCCTGATCGCGAAAATCGAAACCACCAAGCTCGACAGCGCCAAGGTGAAGTTCGGGCTGGTCGCGGTCGGCATGTTCGGGGTCGCGCTCTTCTACGGCGACGGGATGATCACGCCGGCGATCTCGGTCCTCTCGGCGGTGGAAGGGGTGAAGGTGGTCGAGCCGAGCATCCACTCGCTGGTCGTGCCGGGGACGATCGCGGTGCTGGTCGTCCTCTTCGCCGTGCAGCGGTTCGGCACCCACCGGATCGGGCGCGTCTTCGGGCCGCTGATGCTGTTCTGGTTCCTGGTCATCGCGGTCGCCGGGCTCGGCCGCGTCGTCGCCCACCCGGAGATCGTCAAGGCCCTCTCGCCGAGCTACGGCGTCGAGTTCTTCGGCCGCCACTTCGGCACCGCCTTCATCTCGCTCGGCTCGGTGGTGCTGGCGATCACCGGCGCCGAGGCGCTCTACGCCGACATGGGCCACTTCGGCCGCCCGCCGATCAAACGCGCCTGGTTTTTCGTCGTCTTCCCGGCGCTGACCCTGAACTACCTCGGCCAGGGCTCGCTGATCGTCAGCGACCCGAGCGCGATCTCCAACCCCTTCTTCCTCCTGATCCCCCACTGGGGCCGCGTGCCGATGGTGGTGCTGGCGACGGTGGCGACGGTGATCGCCTCGCAGGCGGTGATCTCGGGCGCCTTCTCGGTCACCAAGCAGGCGATCCAGCTCGGCTTCCTGCCGCGGCTGCAGATCCGCCACACCTCCGCCGAGGAGATCGGCCAGGTTTACCTCCCCGCGGTCAACTGGTTCCTGCTGATCGCCGTGGTCGCGCTGGTGATCGGCTTCGGCTCCTCGACCGCGCTCGGCTCCGCCTACGGGATCGCCGTCACCTGCACGATCACCGCCGACACCCTGCTCTTCCTCGTCGTCGCCCGGGCGCTGTGGCGGAAACCGGGGTGGATGGTGGGCATCTTCGCCGCCGTCTTCTTCGCCGTCGACCTCGCCTTCCTCGGCGCCAACCTGACCAAGACCGCGCACGGCGGCTGGTTCCCGCTTTCGATCGGCATCGCGCTGTTCGTCGTCCTCAGCACCTGGCGGCGCGGCACCCGCGAAGTCCGCGACCTGCGCACGGAGGCGGAGGGCTCGCTGCGCGACTTCGTCGACGAGCTCCACGCCGCCGACCCGCAGCCGCCGCGCACCCCCGGCACCGCCGTCTACCTGAACGCGCGCCGCGAAACGACGCCGCTCGCCCTCCGCGCCAGCTTCGAACACGCCCACGCCCTGCACGAGTCGATCGTGATCATCTCGATCGAGACGACCCGCACCCCCTACGTCTCCGACGCCGAGCACCTCGTCGTCGACGACCTCGGCTACGAGGACGACGGCATCTCCCACCTCACCGCCAAGGTCGGCTTCCAGGAACCGATAAAGGTGCCGCACCTCTTCGCGATCGCCTGCACCCGCGGGCTCGAGGGCGACGCCGACGAGGGGGACGCCGTCTACTACCTCTCCCAGGTGACGCTCCGACCCACGGACCGCCCCGGTGGCATGCGACGCTGGCGCAAGCGGCTCTACATCGCCCTCGCCCGCAACGCCTCGACCCCCGCCGACTACTTCCACCTCCCCGACGAGCGCACCGTCACGATCGGCTCCGCGATCGACCTCTGAGCGCGCCCCGGATCGTCAGCCGCCGGGGGCGGGGGGCGGCACCGCGCCCGCCATCTGCGCGTACCCGGCCGGGCTCGGGTGGATGCCGGTGTCGGCGCCGATCACCCACGGTTCGACGCCGCCTTCGGGGCCGCCGCAGAAGGAGAGGAAGTGGGCGGCCTCCAGCTCGTCCTGGGTCGGCGTCGACTGCACGCTCGGCCCGTCGACCCCGAAGTCGAAGTAGGAGCAGGTGAACGTCGACGGGTAGATCGGTTCGAGGTTGATCCCGGCGTCGAAGTGGGGCGGCGTCACGACCTCAAGGCGGCCCGGGTCCACTTCCTGGGCGACGCTCGCGATCGTTTCGTTCATCAGCATCCCCATCTGCGCGATCTGGGTGGCGCTGTAGGCGAGCGCCGAGCTCGGGATCGCCAGGTGGTACTGCATCAGGTAGATCGTCGCGTGCGTCTTTTCCACCAGGTTCGTGTAGAGCTTCCTCAGTTCGCGCCGCAGGTGGACTTCTTCGAACGCTGCTTCGACGCATTCGCGGTAGCCGCCGACGATGTCGGACTCGAGCGCGCAGGCCATCGACCCGAGCCCGAACAGCGTGTTGGACAGGATCGGGTTGGCGCCGATCGTCATCAGGATGTAATCCGGGTCTTCGGCCTCGATCCGTTCGGTCGTTTCGCCGAGGTCGCCGGTCGGCAGCCAGTTGCTCGGTTCCGAGCCGCTCACGGCGAAGTTCTTGTAGTTGGTGACGCCGTACTCGTTGGCCCACTGGGCCGCCCAGGAGATGTCGTTGGCGAGGCCGTAGTCCGGCGCGTAGGGGACCTTGGCGAGGCCGTCGGCGGTGGCGGTCGAGTTCGAGGAGCAGGCGTCGTCGAGTTCGTCGCCGACCGGCTTGCATTCGTCGAGCGCGGAGAACGACATCGGCTTGCCGTCGCTGTAGAAGCCGAAGCCGGCGGTGACCGAGTCGCCCATGGCGCGGACGACCGGGCCGGCGGCCGCGGTCGCGCCCGGCGCCGGCGTCGCCCAGGGCCGCACGACCTTGACCACGACGGTCGCGTGGTCGAGGCCGATCGTCGCCGTGCCGGGCGCCCGCGGCGCGGTGTAGTCGAGGTGGTCGCCGGCGAGGTGGACGGTCCCGGCGCTCGCTCCGGAGGTGACGCTCCAGCGCACCGGGCGCGTGCAGGCGGGCAGGGCGATCTGCGCGTGGCCGCGCGGCGGCAGCTCGACGATCGGGCTCGAGGCGCAGAGGGGTCCCGACGCCGAGGAGCCCGAGGCGGACGCGGTGCCCCGGCCGATGCGCACCGCCCGCCTGAGGACGCGGCCGGAGCCGATGTCGACCCGCCCGTCTTCGTCGATGTCGATCCCGTCCCGGGTGGAGACGACGACGGTGGCGCCCCGCCCCTCGCTCCCGCGCCGCGACAGCTCCCGCGCGAGCGGCGGGGCGAGCCTCAGCTCGTGGACGAAGGTGAAGGCGCGGCGGCGCTCCGGGCGGCGCGGCGCGCCCGCGCTCAGCCGGTGGAAGGCGACGTCGCCGCTCGGCCCGCCCTGGATCGCCACCGACACGGAGGCGAGCCGCCCCGCCGCCTGGATCGGATAGCGGACCGCGACCAGGAGGGCGGGGCGCCCGCTCGGGGTGCGGGCGAGCGCCACGCGGCCGATCCTCGTCTTCGCCGGCGGCGGGATCGGCCGCTTACGCGGGTGCCGCGCGGCGCCCGCCGCCGGGGCCGCGGCGAGCGCCACCGCGAGCGCTCCGAGCAGCGCGAGGACGGCGATCGAGCGCGGCGATTTCACGCCGGACCACCTACCGGCGCGGGGTGCGCCGATCACGATC
>DASZUW010000321.1:0-3223 GCA_035547475.1 Solirubrobacterales bacterium | reverse complement strand
CAGGCGCCCGGGTATCCCTCGCTGTGGCGCCGGCGGAGGGGCAAAGGCATGAGGAACCGTGCCGAGACCCCGGAGTTCGTCACGAACCCCCGCACTCCGTTACGAACCCCCGCCCCCTGTTTCACGAAAGCCCCACCGTCCTGGGCGCCTCTTGGGGGTCACAGCCTGCCAGGACCCCCATGAGGCGCCCAGGACGCGCCTGCGGCATCCCGAAGCGCTGTGGACGGCCCGAGCAATCTGGTGTGACGGCCCCGCCGCCCGCCGCCCGCCCCCCGCCCCTACCGCCCCGAAAAACGCAGCGCCGTCGCGATCTCGCGACCGCCGACGAGCTCGCGGCCGTGCTCCTCGCGGGGGGTGTTCACCAGGGCGCCGTCGATCACGAGGGAGGCCGAGCCGCCGCCGTCGAGGTTCATCGCGTCGACGCAGCCGAGGGCCGCCATCGCCTCGCCGAGCTCGGTCATCGTCATCCCGGCGTCGTCGTCGGCGCGACCGTCGCAGACGGCGGCGACGAGGTCGTCGCGGTCGACCCCGATCGCGGCGCGCGGGTAGCGGCCGGCGGTGATGTCGGAGTCGAACTGGCAGGAGCCGGCGGAGAAGCCCTCGACGTCGACGCCGGGCCGCACGAGGAGCTCGCCGTCGCGGACCAGCATCGGGCCTGCCTGCAGGAGGTCGCCGCGCGGCGGGCCCTCGATCTCCTCGCGGGCGCGCAGCGTCACCGCGCCGGCGTCGACGTGAACGCAGGCGCGGCAGGCGTCCCACGGCGCGTCGAAGGCGGTGGTGGGGAGGACCTCGCCGTCGATCCACAGGTCGCCGAGCGGCGGGCCGCCGGGGCGCATGTAGAAGCCGCCGACGATCGCGTGGGGGGCGCGCTCCGCGGCGCACCAGTCGGCCAGCGTCGCGCAGGGCTCGAGGTTCGCCACCGACACGGTGACGGCGTCGCGCCGGAAGCGCGCGACGTGGAGCGTGGTGAGGAGGCCGTCGCCGAGGCGGCGGCGCTCGCGGCTCAGGCGCGGCGCGGAGGCGTCATTGCGCCGGCGGGGAAGGGTGGAGGCGGGCATCGTCGTCGTCCTTCTCCACGGAATGGAACCTGAGCGAGGGGACGGATTTGTTGCCGCCTTGAGAATCCTCGGGTGCGGGCCCGCCGCCGCCCGCGCCCGGCGGTGCCGCGGCCGTCGGCCCCGCACCCGGCGCCCCCGCCCGCATCCGCTTGGCGTTCGCCCTCGCCAGCCGCCGTCCCCAGGCGCCCGTCGTCAGCCCGCCGACGCCGAGCGCGATCAGCCCGCAGAGGGCGATGATCGCCCAGCTCAGCCGCTGGGCGTCGGTGAAGGCGGGGCCGGCGGCGACCGTGGTGACGTGGTCGGCGATCACCGAGCCGATGACCGCGACGCCGAGCGCCGAGCCGAGCTGGCGCGAGGTCGAGGCGACCGCGGCGGCGACGCCCGCCTGCTCGCGCGGCATGCCGGCGACGGCGGTGTTGGTGATCGCCGCGTTCACCCAGCCGAGGCCGGTGCCGAGCAGGGCGTAGCCGAGGAGGAGGCGCAGGTCGCCCGGTTCGCCCGCGGGCAGCGCCGAGACGAGCCCGGCGGCGAGCACCGCCGTGCCGCCGATCATCAGCGACGGTCGTGGCCCGCGGTGGCCGACCAGCCGGCCGGAGAGGGGCGAGATGATCATCATCAGGGCCGCCATCGGCAGGATCGCGACGCCCGCGTGCAGCGCCGAGTAGCCGCGGACCTCCTGCAGGTAGAGCGTGTTGAGGAAGAGGAAGCCGCCCATCGAGAGGAAGGCGCAGATCGAGACGATCGCGGCGCCGCTGAACGGCGGCGAGCCGACGAAGCGCAGGTCGATCAGCGGCTCGGGGTGGCGGTTCTCCCAGAGGACCAGCCCGGTCAGCGCCGCCAGCGCGCCGGCGAAGCAGGCGAGGATCAGGTCCGAGCCCCAGCCGTGGTTCGGCGCCTCGATGATCCCGAAGACGAGCAGCCCGAGCGTCAGGATCTTCAGCACCTGGCCGAGCGGGTCGACGCGGCGCGGGTGCGGCGCCCTCGATTCGGGGACGAACCTCTGCGTCAGGACGATCGCCGCGATCCCGACCGGCACGTTGATCCAAAAGACCGAGCGCCAGTCGATCGCCTGCACGAGGAGCCCGCCGACGAGCGGGCCGGCGGCGATGCTGACCCCGGCGACGCCGCCCCACCAGCCGATCGCCCGCGCCCGTTCCTTGGGTTCGGTGAAGACATTGGTGACGATCGACATCGCCACCGGGTTCAGCATGCTGCCGCCGACCGCCTGGACCATGCGGAAGGCGATCAGCCAGCCGAGCCCGGGGGCGACGCTGCAGAGGCCGGAGCCGATCGTGAAGGTGGCGAGGCCGACCTGGAAGGTCCGCCGGCGCCCGAGCCGGTCGCCCATCGACCCCGACAGCATCAGCAGGCAGGCGATCACCAGCGTGTAGGCGTCGATCGTCCACTGGGCGCCCGACACCGAGGCATCGAAGTTCCGCTGGATCGCGGGCAACGCGACGTTCAGGATCGTCACGTCGAGGCCGACGATCAGCATGCTCATGCAGCAGATCGCGAGCACCAGCCTGCGCCGCACCTGTCCAGGATCCGCCATCGCGCCATCCTTTCAAGGCGGTCTCCTCCGGCCCTCTAGGCTCCCGTCCATGGCCACCGCCGACCTCACCGTCATCGGGCTGGGACGACCCGACCCGAGCGCCGGCGCCTACGTCGCCGCGATCCAGCGCAAGCTCGCCGAGCAGGACCGCGTGGCCTACCGGATGCACGCGATGGGCACCTCCCTCGAAGGCTCGACCGCGGACATCCTCGCCGTCGTCGGCGAGCTCCACGCGGTGCCCTTCGAGCTTGGGCTGCCGCGGGTGTACACGGTGCTGAAGCTGGACGAGCGGCGCGACCGGCCGGAGCAGACCTTGGACGACAAGGTGCGGTCGGTGGAGCGGAGGCTCGAGGAGGACGGGGGCGGGTAGGGGCGGGGCAGTGGAGCCGGTGGGGGTTGGGCGCGGGCCGTCCACACCACTTCGGGATGCCGCAGGCGCGTCCTGGGCGCCTCATGGGGGTCCTGGCAGGCTGTGACCCCCATGAGGCGCCCAGGACGTGAGGCTTTCGTGAAACAGGGGCGGGGGTCCGTGACGAAGTGCGCGGGTCCCGACACAGCCTCATGCGGCCCAGGATGTCGATGGGCCGAAAAGTCCTGATATGGAGGACTTTTC
>DASZUW010000320.1:0-3751 GCA_035547475.1 Solirubrobacterales bacterium | reverse complement strand
TCGGAGACCATCACCATCGGCCGCTCGAAGCCGAGGAAGCGGACGCTGAAGGCGCTGCCGATCTCCCGCCGGTTGCGCGCCATGAAGGCGAGCGGCCGGAAGCTCCAGGCGAGGGTCTGCCAGAGCGGTCCCCGCGACGATTCGGGCGGCAGCGGCACGACGGGGATCATCGCACCGTTTGGCTAGAGTCGGGGCATGCCATCCGTGATGGACCTGAAGCTCCTCTCGACGGGCAAGGTCCGCGAGATCTACGAGTGGGACGACCAGCTCCTGATGGTCGCCTCCGACCGCATCTCGATCTACGACGTGATCATGCCGACGCCGATCCCCGACAAGGGCAAGGTGCTGAACCGCATGTCGGTCTTCTGGTTCGGGCTGACCGAGGACATCGTGCCGAACCACTTCGTCTCCGAGGACGTGCCGGAAGAGGTCGCCGACCGCGCGATGCGGGTGAAACGGCTGAAGATGTACCCGGTCGAGTGCGTGGTGCGCGGCTACCTGACCGGCTCGGGCTGGCGGGAATACAAGGAAGGTGGGACGGTCTGCGGGATCGAGCTGCCGCCGAACCTGCTCGAGTCCGACAAGCTGCCGGAGCCGATCTTCACCCCCGCGACCAAGGCCGAGCTCGGCGACCACGACGAGAACGTCGACTTCGACCGCGCGGCGGCGATCCTCGGCGACCGGGCGCTTCTGGAAGAGCTGCGGCGGGTGTCGATCGAGGTCTACCGGCGCGGCGCCGAGCAGGCGGAGAAGCACGGGATCCTGCTCGCCGACACCAAGTTCGAGTTCGGCCGCGACGCGGGCGCCGAGGTGGTCCTCGGCGACGAGGTGCTGACCCCGGACTCCTCGCGGTTCTGGCCGGCGGACTCCTGGGAGCCGGGGAGGACGCCGCCCTCCTTCGACAAGCAGTACGTGCGCGACTGGGCGACCGCGGGGGGCTGGGACAAGAAGCCGCCCGCGCCGGGGCTGCCCGCGGCCGTGGTCGAGCAGACGCGGGCGAAATACGTCGAGGCCTACGAGCGCGTCACGGGGCAGAGCTTTTGAGGG
The DNA here is from genome assembly GCA_035547475.1 of Solirubrobacterales bacterium. Taxonomy (GTDB): domain Bacteria; phylum Actinomycetota; class Thermoleophilia; order Solirubrobacterales; family 70-9; genus VAYN01. The sequence goes on along the minus strand of DASZUW010000320.1, from coordinate 2,704 downwards.
CGCGGGTGCTGATCCGTCCCAAGGAGGGCATCCTCGACCCGCAGGGCAAGGCGGTGGAGCGGGCGCTGCCGGCGCTCGGCTTCGACGGCGTCGGGCACGTGCGGGTCGGGCGGATGGTCGAGCTCGAGGCCGAGGACCCCGAGCGCCTCGCCGAGCTCTGCGAGAGCTTGCTCGCGAATCCTCTGATCGAGGACTACGAGATCCAGCCCCTGTGATCTGGGGCGTCCTCCAGTTCCCCGGCTCCTGTGACGAGCGCGACGCGTTGCACGCCTGCGAGGTGGTCGGTGGCGAGGCGCGACTGATCTGGCACGAAGACCGTGACCTTTCGGGGATCGACGGGGTCGTCGTCCCCGGCGGCTTCTCCTACGGCGACTATCTGCGGGCGGGGGCGATCGCGCGCTTCTCGCCGGCGATGGAGGCGGTCGCCGAGTTCGCCGCCGCGGGCGGGCCGGTGCTGGGGATCTGCAACGGCTTCCAGGTGCTCTGCGAGGCGGGCCTCCTCCCCGGCGCCCTCTTGCGCAACCAAAACCTGCGCTTCGTCTGCAAGCAAGTCGACCTCCTCGCCGTTGATGGGCCGAAAAACCACGATATGGGTGGTTTTTCGGCCCATCAACATCTGTCGATTCCGGTGAAGCACGGGGAAGGGCGGTATTACGCGCCGGAGGAGATGCTCGACGAGCTGGAAGCGAAGGGGCAGATCGCCTATCGCTACGCGGACGGGCACAACGCCAACGGGTCGGTCCGCGACATCGCCGGCGTGCGCAACGAGCGCGGCAACGTCGTCGGCCTGATGCCGCACCCCGAGCACGCGATCGACCCGCTGACCGGCTCGACCGACGGGCGCAAGGTCTTCGAGGCGCTGGAGCGCTACGCGTGAGCGAGGCGCCCCCCCACCGCGAGCTCGGCCTCACCGACTCCGAGTTCGCGCTGATCGTCGAGAAGCTGGGGCGCGAGCCGAACGCGGTCGAGCTGGCGATGTTCAGCCTGCTCTGGTCCGAGCACTGCGCCTACAAGCACTCGCGCAAGCTGCTGCGGCGGCTGCCGACCGAGGGGCCGCGGGTGGTGATGGGGCCGGGCGAGAACGCCGGCGCCGTCGACGTCGGCTCCGGCTACGCGGTCGCCTTCAAGGTCGAGTCCCACAACCACCCGAGCGCGGTCGAGCCCTTCCAGGGGGCGGCGACCGGGGTCGGCGGGATCCTCCGCGACGTCTTCGCGATCGGGGCGCGGCCGATCGCCGTCCTCGACAGCCTGCGCTTCGGCGAGCTCGACTCGGTGCGCTCGCGCCACCTGCTCGACGGCGCGGTGCGCGGGATCGGTCACTACGGCAACTCGATCGGGGTGCCGACGGTCGGCGGCGAGGTCTACTTCGAGGAGCCCTACGAGCACAATTGCCTGGTCAACGCGATGTGCATCGGCTTCGCCAAGACCGAGGACATGGTGCGCGCGGCCGCCGCCGGGGTGGGCAACGCGGTGGTGCTGATGGGGGCGTCGACCGGGCGCGACGGGATCGGCGGGGCGAGCGTGCTGGCCTCGGCTGAGCTCGGCGAGGGCGACGACTCAAAGCGCCCGACGGTGCAGATCGGCGACCCCTTCGAGGAGTCGAAGGTGCTCGAGTGCTGCCTCGAGCTGCTGGGCAAGGGGCTGCTGGTCTCGCTGCAGGACCTCGGCGCGGCGGGGCTCACCTCCTCGGCGGGCGAGATGGCCTCGGCGGGGGGCGTCGGGATCGACATCGACGTCGTGAAGGTGCCGCTGCGCGAGGCCGACATGGAGCCTTTCGAGATCATGGTGAGCGAGTCGCAGGAGCGGATGCTGGCGGTGGTCGAGCCCGCGAAAGTCGACCGGGTGCGCGCGATCTGCGACAAATGGCAGACGACTTCGGCGCAGATCGGTGTCGTCACCGACACCGGCCGCATCCGCATCCTGAAGGGCGGCGAGGTCGTCGGCGACATGCCGGTCGAGGCGCTGGTCGACGGCTGTCCGCTCTACGACCTCTCCCCCGCCGCGCCCGCCGCCTGGACCTACGGCAACCGCGCGACGCTCGCCGCCGACGCCGACTCGGCCACGACGCTGCTGGCGCTGCTCGCGGCGCCCTCGATCGCGTCGAAGCGGTGGATCTTCCAGCAGTACGACTCGATCGTCGGCTCGCGCACGGTGCGGCGGCCCGAGACCGCGGACGCGGCGGTCCTCAAGCTGCCCGAGTCGGGCAACGCGATCGCGGTGTCGATCGACGGCAACGGGCGCAGGGTCGCCTGCGAGCCCTTCAACGGCACGGTCGAGGCGGTGCTCGAGTGCGCCCAGAACCTCGCCTGCGTCGGCGCCGAGCCGCTCGGCCTGACCAACTGCCTGAACTTCGGCAACCCCGAAAAGCCGGTGCCGGCCTGGCAGCTCGACCGCGCGATCAGCGGCCTCGCCGCCGCCTGCGAGGAGCTCGGCGTGCCGGTCGTCGGCGGCAACGTCTCCCTCTACAACGAGGGGCCCGACGGGCCGATCTACCCGACCCCGGTGGTGGCGATGGTCGGCGAGCTGCCCGACCCCGCGCGCACCGCGCCGAGCTCCTTCGTCGCCGCCGGCGACGCGATCGGCCTGCTCGGCCCGTTCACGCCGACCCTCCACGGCACGGAGCTCGCCAAGCAGCGCGGCGAGCTGGAGGCGGGCCTGCCGGAGCCGGACGTCGCCGCCGTCGCCGCCGCCTGCGCCGCCGTCC
>DASZUW010000319.1:0-2560 GCA_035547475.1 Solirubrobacterales bacterium | reverse complement strand
GATGGCTGGGAGTGGGGTGAGGCACAGAGGATCTGTCTGCGACTGGCCTACCGCTACGCGAAGAATCCGAGCGAGGCGGAGGACATCGCGCAGGAGGCCTTGCTCCGCGCCTGGCGTCGTCGCTCGACCCTGCGCGACGCGAGCAGCCGCAAGTCGTGGCTGGCGGCGATCCTCCGCAACGAGGCCTACCGCTATTACTCGCGGCCGCGTCCCGATCCCACCGACCTGGTCGAGGTCTACGAGGGCCGCGAGGACGAGCTGGTCCTCTCGACGGTCGACCGCGCCGACCTCCAGGAGGCGCTGAAGGTCCTCTCCGACCGCGAGCGGGCGCTGCTCTCGCTGCGCTACGAGGAGGATCTGACCCAGCCCGCGATCGCCGCCCGCCTGGGCATCCCGGAAGGGACCGTGAAAGTCCAGCTCCACCGGGCGCGGGTGAAGCTGCGCCGCGCCTACGCCTCCTGACGCGCGTCCGCGCCCGTTGTACATCGGGCGAGCGCCGCGCCCCTAAGTTCGGACCGCTGGATAAGGACGCCTCGCGCCCCCGCGGGGACGATTGGTGCGTGAAGACGGCACCTCGACAGATCGTCGCCTTCGGCGGCGGCGGGTTCTCGATGGAGTCGGGGAACCCGCTGCTCGACGACTACGTGCTCGGGCTCTGCAAGGCGGAGCGGCCGCGGGTCTGCTTCTTGCCCTCGGCGTCAGGCGACGCCGACCACTACATCGTCCGCTTCTACCGCGCCTTCGCCGCGACCCGCTGCGAGGCCAGCCACATCTCCCTCTTCCGCCGCGAGCAGGGCCCCGAGGACGTGCGCCGCCACCTCCTCTCCCAGGACCTGATCTACGTCGGCGGCGGCAGCGTGGTCAGCCTGCTCGGCGTGTGGAAGGCGCACGGAATCGACACGATCCTGCGCGAGGCGTGGGAGGCGGGCGTGATCCTCTGCGGCCTCTCGGCGGGCTCCCTGTGCTGGTTCGCCGAGGCGGTGAGCGGCTTCCACGGGGCGCCGAAACGGCTCGAGGGCCTCGGCCTCTTGCCCTTCAGCAACTGCGTCCACTACGAGCGCCAGTCGGAGCGCAGCGAGTCCTACCACCGCTTCCTGCGCGAAGGGATGCGGCCCGGGTACGCCGCCGAGGACGGCGCCGCCCTGCATTTCGTCGGCGAGGAGCTGAGCCGCGTCGTCGCCTCCCGCCCCGAGGCGCACGGCTACCGGCTCGACGTCGCCGGGCAGCGGGTGATGGAGATGCGGATCGCCACCACCTACCTCGGCGAACGCGGCGTCGCCCCGGAGGCGGCGCTCCCCGAGGCGCTGTCGACCGCCCTCCCGGCGGCTTGATGGTGCGTCGGATCCTCACCCTGGGCGGCCACGAATTCACCTCGCGCCCGCCGGACCGTGCCGTCTGCGAGTTCCTCCTGCGCCTGGCCGGCGAGCGCGGCGGCGAGCGCCCGCGGATCTGCATCCTGCCGACCGCCAGCGGCGACACCTCCGACCTGATCCAGAGCTTCTACCAGGCCTTCGGCAACCGCCCCTGCGAGCCCTCCGACGTCTCCCTCTTCCGCCTCGGCCGCCGCCCGCTGGCGCTCCGCGACCACCTCCTCTCCCAGGACCTGATCTACGTCGGCGGCGGCAGCATGGTGAACCTGCTGGCGGTCTGGGAGGCGCACGACATCGCCTCGATCCTCAGCCTCGCCTGGCGCCGCGGCATCGTCCTCGCCGGCCAGAGCGCCGGGGCGATGTGCTGGTTCGAGGCCGGCATCACCAAGTCCTCGGGCAAGCCCCTGGAGGCCGCCGGCCTCGGCCTCCTCCACGGCTCCCTCTGCGTCCACTACAACAACGAGCCGGAGCGGCGCGCCGCCTACCTGGCGGCGGTCGGCGACGGCATGCCGGGCGGTTACGGACTTGACGATTACGCCGGCCTTCTGTGGGAGGGCGAGGACGCTCCCTCGGCCCTGACCGCCCGCCGCGGCGCCCGCGCCTACCGCGTCGCCAAGCGCGACGGGGAGGTCGTCGAGAGCCCCCTCGCCGCGCGCTTCCTGCCCGCCCCCGCCCCCGCCGCCCTGCGCGAGGACATCGCCGAGTTCCGCCGCATCAAGACGATGCGGCGGCGCGCCGGCTGGCTCGGCTGAGCGGCGCTACTGCGCCTCGTCGGCGGCGGGCGGCGCGGTCGGGTCGCCGCCCTCCTCGCCCAGTTTCTCGCGCGCGATGAAGTCCTCGGCGAGCAGCAGGTTGTCGCGCGAGCGCTCGACCACGTTCAGCAAATCGCCCATCAGCGCGACCTCCTCGACCTGCTCCTTCACGAACCACTGGAGGAACTGCTCGGCGCGGTAGTCCTTGATCTCGCGGGCGAGCTCGAAGAGGGAGAAGATCTCGTCGCTGACCCGTTTCTCCTGCTCGAGCGCCATCTTCACCGGCTCGGAGCCGTCGACGTAGGTGGTCGGCACCGACTTGATGTCGGGGATCTGGACCTCCTCGCCGACGTCGAGCAGGTAACGGATCATCATCATCGCGTGCTCGCGCTCCTCCAGCGCCTGGCGGTAGAAGAAGGCGGCGAGGCGGGGCAGCGT
>DASZUW010000318.1:0-2597 GCA_035547475.1 Solirubrobacterales bacterium | reverse complement strand
GCTCCCAGTCGACCACCGCCGCGACCTCGCCGGAGTCGGTCAGGATCATGTTGTCCAGGCGATAGTCGCCGTGGACGATCGAGGCGCCGACCTGCGCCGGGATGCGGGCGGCGAGGCGGTCGTGGACGCGGTCGATGGAGGGAAGCTCGCGCGTCTTCGACTTCTCCCACTGGCCGTTCCAGCGACGGAGCTGCCGGGCGACGTAGTCCTCCTTGCGGCCGAGGTCGCCGAGCCCGACCGCGTCGGGGTCGACCGCGTGGATCGCGGCGAGCGTGTCGGCGACGCGCATCCCGATCGCGTACCGGTCGTCCTCGTCGGGGAAGGACGCCTCGGCCTCGCTCGTCCCGCGCAGCACCGGCCCACGGACGAAGTCCATGACGTAGAACGGCGCTCCGTTCACCGACTCGTCCTCGCAGAGCCCGACCACCGGCGGCACCGGCACCGGCGTCCCGCCAAGCGCCGAGACCACCCGGTGCTCGCGCGCCATGTCGTGGGCCGAGCTGAGGGTCCGGCCGAGCGGCGGCCGGCGCAGCGCCCACTCGTGCCCGTCGGCGTCGGTCACCCGGTAGGTGAGGTTCGACAGCCCGCCCGCGATCCGCTCGTAGGCGAGCGGGGCGCGCGCGCCGGGGACGTGCTCGGCGAACCAGGCGCCGACGCCCGCGGCGTCGATCCCCTCGACCTCGGTGGCGAAGCCGTCGCCCTGGCCTGTAGCCTCGTCCCCCATCGACGCGCAAGCATATTCACGCCGGGCTCGTCGCCTCAGTCCATCACTTGCCAATCGCCTCAGGATCGGCTTCGCGATCGCTTTCGCCCTGCTCACGGCGGTGACCGTGATCGGCGTCGGCAGGCTCATCGTGCAGCGCCAGGACTACGAGAACTCGATCGAACGCTCCTACCAGCGGGAGATGCAGGCGCGGGTGCGCCTCGCCCAGGGGACGGACGTGGCGGCGGCGCGGGCGACGATCAGCCGCGAAGAAGCCAACCGCGCCCACCTGCGCGACTCGATCTCCGGCGACACCCGCGACACCGTGATCCTCGTCGGCGCCGGGCTGATCGCCGGGCTGCTCGGGGCGCTGCTGCTCTTCGTCGGGCTGATCACGGCGATGCGACGGCCGCTCGAGGCGCTGGTCGAGGCGGCCGGGCGGCTCGCGGGCGGCGACCGCAGCGCGCGGGTGGAGGTCGGCGGCGTCTCCGAGGTGGCGACGCTCGGCAAAGCGTTCAACGAGATGGCCGCCGAGCTCGAGCTCGAGGCATCCGAACGGGACCGCCTCGACCGGATGAAAGACGAGTTCGTGCTGACCGCGTCACACGAGCTGCGCAGCCCGCTCACGTCGGTGCAGGGGTTCGCCGAGCTCCTGATGATGGAGCGCGACTCGCTGAGCGCGCGCCAGGTGGAGACGGTCGAGATCATCCTCGACAATTGCCGGCATCTCGTGCGCCTTCTGAACGATTTGCTGGACCTCGCCCGCTCCGACGCGGGGCGTCTCCAGGTCTGGCCCCAACCGACCCGGCTCGGCCCACTGATCGAGGACGTGGTGCGCACGATGCGGGCCCAGACCGAGGCCTCGGGCCAGACGCTCCACGCGCAGATCGACCCCGATCTGCCGCTGGTGAACGTCGAGGCCGACCGGATTCGCCAAATACTGGTGAATCTCGTTACCAATGCGCATGAGTACTCGCCCGAACGGGCGTCTATCCAGGTCACCGCGCGGGTAGCCGACAATGGAGTAGAGATCAGCGTGACCGACGACGGCCCCGGAATACCCCCCGCTCAACTTGAACACATCTTCGAGAGATTCGTGCGCGGCGACGCAGGACTGACCCAACGCGTCGGCGGCACCGGGCTCGGCCTGGCGATCTCCAAATCGCTGGTCGAGCTGCACGGGGGGACGATCTCCGCGACCTCCGAGGTGGGGCGCGGCTCGACCTTCACCGTCACCCTGCCCGTGACCGGCCCCGAAGCGCTCGAGGCCGCCCCGGCCGACACCCCGATGATCGGCGAAGGAGGCAGGCGATGACCACGATCCTGGTCGCCGACGATTCGGAGACGATCCTGCTCCTGCTGCGCACCCGCCTGGAGCTGGCCGGCTACAAGGTGGAGACCGCCGCCGACGGCCAGGAGGTGATCGAACGCGTCGACCCGAGCTCCGCCGACGGCCCCGACCTCCTCCTACTCGACGCGATGATGCCGCGCAAATCCGGCATCGACGCCCTGCGCGAGCTGCGCGCCGCCGGGGTCGAGACCCCGGCGCTGATCGTCAGCGCCCACCAGACCCCCGACGACGCCGACGCCCCCGCCGACCTCGACATCAGCGGCTACCTCACCAAGCCGATCGACTTCGACGCCCTGCTCGGCGCGATCGCCGAGCTGACGGAGAAGAAGGCGGCGTAGGCGCCGTCAGGAGAGGATAAGGGCCGACCTCGGTAGGGAGCGTGCCACCGGGGCGACCCGGGCGCTAGCTGTCCTGCCCACGGACGTTGTGAACACGACTGATGGGCGCCCGGTCTCCGAGTGAGCTGTGGGGTCTGCGCCGGTTGTAGTAGCGCAGGAAGGATGGCAGTGAACGCAGGCGCTCGGTCGAGCTCTGCCATTCATG
>DASZUW010000317.1:0-6192 GCA_035547475.1 Solirubrobacterales bacterium | reverse complement strand
TCCTCGTCCGCTGGTCCAAGAAGGAGGAGAACCACCTGGCCCTGCTGCAGCTCGCGAGTGGACTGATCGCGTTCAAGAAGGCGCACGCGGCGAGGCTTGCGGCGGGCCTATAGGGATAGGCCCTAAGTCGCGCATAGCGCGACTTAGGCGCCACAGCCAGGGATAGCGGGGCGCCTGTGGAGCCTTTCTCTCGCATAGCGAGAGAAAGGCTCCACGGCAAACCCCTGAGTGTGGGACGGCATGAGGAAGACGGGAGGAAGCGTGGAGTTCCCGGCGTCTTCGTCACGACTCCTCACCTCGGTCCCCTCACCCTCTCCCCGATCACCCGGCCGTCCCTTACCCGCCCCCCGCCCACCCTCGCGACGAGGCCCGACTCACTCGTCGGCCAGGCCGAACTCGGCGCGGCGGTCTGCGGGGACGAGGTCGCGGAACTCCTCGTGCCAGGCGATGTAGCCGCGGACGAAGGGGCAGAACGGGATCACCTGGAGGTTCTCGGCCTGGGCGTCGCGCAGGGCGCGGTCGATCATCTGGCCCGCCAGGCCCTCGCCTTTGTGGCCGGCGAAGGTTTCGGTGTGGGTGAAGGAGACGGTGCCGGGCTGCTTGACGTAGTCGGCGATCGCGACGGTCTCGCCGTCGAGGCGGACCTCGTAGCGGGACTGCTCCTTGTCGTCGACGACTTCGGGCTCGCTCATGCGCTCCACCTACCCCGGCTCCGTCCCGAGCCACCCGTAGACCCGCTTGCCGCCGCGCAGGCCGGAGAGGTCGCCGTCCTCGAGCATGCGCGTCGCGACGTCGCCCATCGCCTCGACCGTCGCCCAGGCCAGCGAGCCGCCGACGCTGATCCGCCTCGCGCCCGCGTCGGCGATGTCGCGCACCGAGAGGGTCGGCCGCGCCAGCACGTTCACCGGCCGGCCCACCGCCGCGGTGACCGCTTCGATCTGGGCGAGGTCGGCGAGCCCCGGCGCGTAGAGGACGTCGGCGCCCGCCTCCTCGTAGGCGCGCAGGCGCGCGATCGTGTCGTCGAGGTCGGGATTGCCGCGCAGGTGGTTCTCGGCGCGCGCCGTGAGCAGGAAGGGGAACGGCTGTTCATGCGCCGCCCGCGCCGCGGCGGCGATCCGCTCGGCGGCGTGGCCCGGGTCATACAGGCCGGCCTCGGGGTCCCGGTCCTCGATCGACCCGCCGACCGCGCCCACCGCCGCCACCGCTTCGATCGCCCGCGCCGCCCCCTCGGGCGAGGAGGAGTAACCGTTCTCCAGGTCGACCGAGATCGGCAGCGCGCACGCCTCGACCAGGACCTTCACGTGCTCGACCACCTCGTCCAGCGTCACCTGCCCGTCGGCGCGCCCGCGGGTGAAGGCGAAGCCGCTCGACGTCGTCGCCAGCGCCTCGAAGCCGAGCGACTCCAGCACCCGCGCGGTGCCGCCGTCCCAGGGGTTCGGGATCAGGAAGCAGGGGCCTTCGTGGAGCTCCTTGAACCTGCGGCCGCGCTCCTCTTGGCTCGGTGGCGTCGCCATAGGGCAACCGTACCCCTCAGGGGCGGTGGAGCAGGCGGCGGCGGGCCGGCCGGCTCACGGAGCGAGCCGCGCCATCTGCTCGCGCAAGCCCTCGATCAGCTGCGGCGCCGCCTGCGCGCGCGGGATCAAGCTGTGGTCGACGAGGAAGGCGTCGGAGACGAGGCGCACGTCGACGCCGTGGTCGGGGCGCCCGGCGACGTCGACCTCGATCGCGTCGCCGGCCCCGAGCTCCCCCTCCTCGACGATCTTCAGGTAGGCCCCCGGCCGCGAGGCCTGGCCGAAGCGCCGCACGAAGGTCGGGTCCCCCATCTTCAGCGCCAGCTTGAAGCAGGGCAGGCGCGGCTGGACGACCTCGAGCAGCGTCGTGCCGATCCGCCAGCGCTCGCCGAGGATGGCGCCGGAGACGTCGATCCCTTCGGTGGTCAGGTTCTCCCCCCAGGCACCCGGGCCGAGCGGGCGCCCGAGCTCCTCCTCCCAGAGCCGCGTCTCCTCGATCGCGTACGCGTAGACCGCCTTGTCGGGCCCGCCGTGCACGCTGAGGTCGGCCTGCCGGTCGCCCTCGAGGTTGACGCCGCGCACCGCCACCCGCCCCTCGACCGGGTCCTTCCAGATCGCCGTCTCGACGATCCGCCGGCCGGAGTCGACCCGCTTCGGTTCGCCGACGTTGACGCTGATCAGACGGCCGCGGAGCGGGACATCGTCGCGACGGGGGGCGTCCATCGCCCGACATCATCGCAATCGCGTCGCTCGCGCTTGGCCCGGTAGAGCTCGACGTCGGCGCGCGCGAGGGCCCGGTCGAGCGACTCGTCCGCGTCCCATTCGACCACCCCGGCGCTCCACTCCGTCGGCGAGGCCCGGCGCAGCCGGCGCAGCGCCTCCTCGGCGCCGTCCCACGCCGCCCCCGCCATCACCAGCGCGAACTCGTCGCCGCCGAAGCGGGCCAGCACCTCCGAGCGGCGCAGCTCCCCCCGCCAGGCCCGCCCGAGGTCGACCAGCAGCTCGTCGCCCGCCGCGTGCCCTTGCAGATCGTTCACCTGCTTGAACTTGTCGAGGTCGATGAGCGCGATCGAGACCGGCACCTCGGCGCGCCCGGCGAGCGCCCGCACGCGCTCCGCGGCGGCGGCGAAGCCGGCGCGGTTCAAGAGCCCGGTGAGCGGGTCGGTGGTGAGCTGGCGGCGCAGGCGCGCGTTGACGCGGGCGAGCGCCTCGCTCGCGAGGACCGAGGAGCCCGCGATCAGCACCCAGACCGTGAGCATCCCGTGCACCCCGCTCAGCCAAAGCGCCACGCCCGAGGCGACGACGATCACCGCCGACTGCACCCGCACCGCGCGGGGCTCGAAGAACTGGCCCGCGTAGATCGCGATCCAGAGGTAGATGAAGCTGTCGAGCGCGGCGCCGTAGTCGGTCGTGCAGGCGGCGACGAGGACGGAGCTGAGGAGCGTCGCGAGGATCGCGACGGCCTCGAGCGCGCGCGTCGGCAGCCGCCGACCCCAGGCCAGGAGCGCCGCCGCGAGCGCCAGCCCGAGGCAGCCGATCACCCGCGCCAGGCCCACCGGCGCGGTCGGGCTCAGCGGGAAGGCGGCGGCGAACAGGCACATCGCGCCGCCGACGCCGAAGATCATCGCCAGCGCCCAGACGGGCGCGGGCAGCTTGCGGAGCCTCGCGGACATGACCAGAAGATCGGCGCCGCCCGGCGCCTACTTGAGCAGCGCGAGGGCGAATTCCATGACCGCCGCCTGGCGCTTCGCAGGCAGGCGATCCGGATAGAGCAGCGCGTGCAGGGAAATCCCGTCGATCACCGCGCCGAGCAGCTCGAGGATCTCCTCGCGGTCGTGCTTCTTGGCGATCGCCTTGTCCTTCTGCGCCTTCTCCACCAGCTCGCGCAGCAGCGCGCGCAGGGTCTCGGACTCTTTGCGCTGGATCTCGTGCAGCTCCTCGTTGCGCAGCGCCCGCGCCCAGAAGCTCATCTCGATCCGCGTCTCCATCTCGCGCTGCTCGTCCATCGGCAGGTTGTCGAGGAGGATCGCCTTCAGCGCCTCGGCGGCGCCCGGCGTCTCTTCCACCTCGGCGTCGTAGCGCTTGCGGATCCGCGTGTGGGAGAGCTGCAGCGCGTGCGCCAGCAGGTCGTCCTTGTTCTTGAAGTAGTGGGCGAGGACGCCGGACGAGTAGCCCGACTCGCGGGCGATGTCGCGGATCGTCACCTCGTCGATGCCGTTCGCGGCGATCACCCGCCAGGCGGCGAGGACCAGCTCTTCGCGACGGGCGTCGTGGTCGACTTTCTTAGGCATGGGCGCGGATTCTCGCAGTCGCCAAGGCGGCCTCGGGCGCGGTCTTGTCCATTTGATGCTTGCCTTTCCTGTTTATTCGGGTTGGAGTTCGGACGTGGGCAAAAGCCGGCGGCCGGCGAAGAGGCCGGGGAGCGCGGCGAGCGGCACGGCGATCGCCAGCACCACGCCGACCCGCCAGCCGCCCGCCTGGATCAGCGGGCCGGCGATCGCCGAGGAGGCGCTGGCGCCGACCATCACCGTCAGCAGGAGCCAGGTGAACGGTTCGGTGCCGGTGCCGGGCGGCATGGTCAGCTCGGCGACGCGGCTGCGCAGGGTGATCATCGGCGCGGCGAAGCTGCCCGCGAGGATCGCCAGCGGGACCAGCACCGCGGGGCTCGGCGCGAGGAGCAGCGGGGCGATCACCAGCGGTTGGTAGACGGTGAGGCGCAGGGACGCCTGGCGCAGGTCGCCGATGCGGTCGCCGAGCGCGCCGAGGGCGGCGGCGCCGAGGATCGAGCCGACCGAGAGCGAGGCGGCGAAGAGGCCGCCGAGGGCGGAGCTGCCGTGGGCGGCACCGAAGGCGGGCAGGGAGACGTCGAGGGCGCCGAAGCTGGCGCCGATCGGCAGGCCGGCGAGGGTGACGTAGCGGATCGCGGCGGAGGCGAGGGCGCCGGCCGGGCGGCGGTCCGCGCGGGGGACGGGGCGCTCGCCGCGCACCACCGGCACGAGCAGGAACCAGGCGGTGCCGACGAGGACGAAGCCGGCGCTGACGAAGAGCGGCGCGGCGGGCGACACGGCGGCGGCGAGGAGGCCGGTGAGGAGCGGCCCGCAGACGAAGACGACCTCGATCAGCACGGCGTCGAAGAGGTAGGCGGTGTGGAGGTCGCGGCGGGGGACGAGCTCCGGCCAGGTGCGGCGCAGGACGCCCGAGACCGGCGGGACCGCGGCGCCGGCTACGACGCTCGCGCCGACCAGCGGCAGGGTCGCGGCGGAACCCTCCCCGATCGCGACCACGGCGCCGAGGGCGAGCGCGCAGACGACCGCCGCGGGCGCCAGCACCACCGACGGGCCGCGCCGGTCGACCTGGCGGCCGAGCAGCGGCCCGGCCAGCGCGAAGGCGAGCGTGTAGAACCCGGTGACGAGCCCCGCGACGCCGAAGGACCCGGTGCGCGCGTGGACGAAGATGACCATCGACACGCCGCCCATCCCGAACGGCATCCGCGCGACCACCGAGGCGAGCGCCAGCGGCGCCACCTGGGGTGCGGAGACGACCCGCGCCCACGGGCCCCGACCGCTGTCCGGAGTAGTCGATTCGCAGTGCAAGGTTCTGTCGCGCTCGGGCGCGTTCGGCCGCGGCCGCGGGCGTCCAGAGTTTGCTCGGACGCCCGATCTAGATTAGCTTAGGCGGCGATGCCTGGCGCCCCGAGATCCTTCCGCTTCGGCGTCGAGATGATGGAACCGTTCGCGGGCATGACCTGGGCCGACTCGGCGCGCGAGCTCGAGGCCCTCGGCTACTCCGCCCTCCACGCGCCCGACCACTTCGACGAGGGCCTCGGGCCGATCGCCGCGATGGCGAGCGCGGCCGCCGTGACCGAGAACCTCGTCGTCGCCACCGCCGTCCTCGCCGCCGATTTCCGCCACCCCGCCGTCCTCGCCCGCGAGCTCGCCGCGATCGACGTCCTCTCCGCAGGCCGCCTCGAGGTCGGCCTCGGCGCCGGCTACAACGTCGACGACTACCGCTGGTCGGGCATCCCGATGGACCCGCCGAAGGTCCGCGTCGACCGGCTCGAAGAGTACGTCGCCGTCCTGCGCGGCCTCTTCGCCCCCGGCCCCTTCACCTTCGACGGCGACCACTTCCACATCGACTCCCTCGACGGCACCCCCCACCCCCACACCCCCGGCGGCCCGCCGATCCTCGTCGCCGGCGGCGGCCCCCGCATGCTCCGCTTCGCCGCCCGCCACGCCGACATCGTCGGCGTCAACCCCTCCCTGCCCACCTCCGAGCGCCGCGCCGAGGCCGCCCGCGACGGCGTCGCCGCCCGCATCGACGAGAAGTTCGCCCTCGTGCGCGAAGCCGCGGGCGCCCGCTACGAGCACCTCGAGTTCCACGGCTGGCTGCGCGAGGCGCGAGTGACCGACGACGGCCGCGGAGCCGCCCGCGAGATCGCCGCCGCCACCGGCCTCACCGAAGACGACGTCCTGTCCTCCCCCTTCGTCCTGGTCGGCAGCGTCGATGAGATCGTCGAACGCCTCGAAGAGCGCCGCGCCCGCTGGGGCTACAGCTACTACACGGTGCAGCAGCCCGCGGCGAGGGACTTGGCTGCCGTGGTGGCCGCGGTGGGGTGAGGGATGTGATGCGGGGGCCTGCGGCTGCCGCGGATGCCATACCGACCCGGGTCTTCTGAGGTCGG
>DASZUW010000316.1:0-7588 GCA_035547475.1 Solirubrobacterales bacterium | reverse complement strand
TCATGGGGGTCACAGCCTGCCAGGACCCCCATGAGGCGCCCAGGACGGGCCTGCGGCATCCGAAGCGCTGTGGACGGCCCGCGCCCGTCCCCCTACCCCGCCCCCCTGCGGCTCAGGCGCTGGATCACGTGCGCCCGGCCCTCGAAGAAGAGGAGGAACCAGACGAAGGGCGCGATGCTTGCATCGAAGAGGGCGACCACGATCGAGGCGAGGAAGACGAGGGCGATGAAGAGCGAGCGCAGGAGGTTTTCGCGGGAGGTCCGAGCGTCGACCACCACCAGGCCGGCGCGCCGCGCGTCCCAGCTCATCCACTGGCCGATCAAGACCACGATCGCCAGGTTGGCCGAGTAGACGATCACGGCCGGAAGCTGCCCGCCGTAGTCCCCGAGCACCTGGCTCGAGAAGGGGATCAGGACGAGGAACCCGAGGTAGAGCATGTTCAGCGCGATCAGCCGCGAGTCGAACGCCCGCACCTCGCTGAAGAAGGAGTGGTGGACGAGCCAGAAGCGGGCGATCACGGCGAAGCTGATCGCGTAGGCGAGCAGGGCTTCGTGCTGTTCCCAGAGAGCGTGCGCCAGTTCGTCGCGCGGGATGTCCTTGTCGATCGTGATCCCCAGCACCAGCAGCGTGATCGCGATCGAGAAGACGCCGTCGCTGAAGGCGACGATCCGCCCGAACTCGACCTCGTGCTCCTCCCGTTTCCTCGGCTTCCGCGCGCGCGCCACGGCGGCATCATCGACGTCGGCCGCGACGGAACCGCGGCGCGCGGGTCAGACGGGGGCGGCCGCCAGGACCGCGGGCCGCAGCACAGCCTCGCTCCACTCGCGGAACGTCGTCGGCGTCGGGTGGCGCGGGTCGGCCGGGGCGCCGTCGTAGATGCCGCGTTCGGCAGCGCTCGCCATGTCGAGCAGGCCCTGGGCCCAGGCGTCGGTCATCCCGTGCTCGACCAGGGTCGCCTTGTAGGCCTCGGGCGCCACGCGCTGGACGTCGATCGGCCGCCCCAGGACGGCGGAGAGGATGGCCGCCATGTCCTCGCCGGAGAGGCGTTCGGGGCCGGGCAGCGGCACGCTCGCCTGCCCCTCCCAGGTCCGGTCGCGCAAGACCTCGGCGGCGACCGCGGCGATGTCGCGGGTCGCGCAGGTCGGCAGCGGCAGGTCGACGGGAGGCAGCGAGTAGAAGGTGCCGGTCGCGGCCAGCGAGCCGGCCTGATGGAGCATGTTCTCCATGAAGCCGGGGGGGCAGAGCGCCCGGTAGGCCACCCCGGTGCTCTCCACCAGGTGGTCCAGCGCGATGATCGCCGAGATCTGGCCCGCGTGCCGAGCCACGCCGCGGCCGAGGCTCGACACGGCGACCACGCGCTCGACGCCGCTCCGCTCGATCGCCGCGCAGAGCGCTCCGGCGAAGCCCAAGATGTGGCCGGCGACGCTCTCCGCGCGCGGATTCGGCGGCACCACCCAGAAGGCGGCCTCGGCGCCCGCGAACGCCGCGACGACCGCGTCGGCGTCGTCCATCGATCCGGTCACGACCGCGACGCGCTCCCGCGTCTCCGCCGGCAACCGCCCGGGATCGCGGACCAGCACCCGCACCTCCTCCCCGGCGGCGAGCAGATTCTCGAGCGTCTGGCGACCGATCTGGCCGGTCGGGGTGGTGAGGGCGATCACGGAATACCTCCGGAGTCTTGGAAGGGGATGCGGAACACATTGCTCAGCATAACTGATCATCGGTATTACTGACGATCAGATCCAAATACCATCCTCCTCGTGGACGCCCCCCGCCTCGGCTATCTCCTGAAGCGCGCCCACCTCGGCTTCGGCGCGCTCGTCAGCGAGGCCCTCGATCCGCTCGGCATCGACAACCGCGAGTGGGCGGTGCTGATCTCCCTCGACGACCGGCAGCCGCGGTCCCAGGCCGAGCTCGCGACCCTCATCGGGATCGACCGCACGACGATGGTCGCCCTCCTCGACTCCCTCCAGAGAAAGGGCCTGGTCGACCGCCGCCCCCACGCCGACGACCGGCGCAAGAACGTCATCGAGATCACCGCCTCCGGCCGCGACCTGCGCAAGCGCGCCGCCCGCACCGTCGACGCCGTGGAACGCCGCTTCCTCGCGGTCCTGGGCGAGGACGAGGCGGCGCGCCTGAGGGCGGCGCTCGGCGCCGTGATCGCCCCCCACGAGCCGCCGCCCGACCGTCCGGACCCACCGTAGCCGGCGCACCCCCGCCCGAGCTCCGGGCGCCCCGCTCAGCCCAGCTCGGCGACCAGCTCGCGGACGCGCCGGTCGATCTCCTCGCGCGTCGCCCGCACCTCCTCGATCGGCCGGCCCGCGGGGTCAGGGAGGTCCCAGTCGACGTAACGGCGCCCGGGGATGTAGGGACACTCGTCCCCACAGCCCATCGTCACCACCACGTCGGCCCAGCGGGCGTCGGCCTCGCTGAGCCGGTGCGGCACGCGGCCGGAGAGGTCGATGCCGACCTCCCGCATCACCTCGACCACCTCGGGGTGGACGCGATCGGCCAGGGCGGTGCCGGCCGAGCGGGCGCCGTGGCGGCCTTCGGCGGCGCGTTCGAAGAGGGCCTGGCTCATCTGCGAGCGACCCGCGTTCTGGAGGCAGACGAAGAGGGCGTTGGCCATCAGGCGGACCTGCGGCGGCAGACGATACTCAAGGCGCGACCCGGCGGCGCCCACCTCGAGGCTCCTCGGCGCCGGCGGGCGCATCGTTCTCGCGCGGCAAGGAGATCCAGACGTCGGCGCCGCCCCCGGGGCGGTTGACGGCGCCGACCGAGCCGCCGTGCGCCTCCGCGATCAGGCGGACGATCGCGAGGCCGAGCCCGAATCCGCGCCGGCCGCTCGCGTCCGGGTCGGCCTGCGCGAACCGCTCGAAGGCGACCGGCAGGAACCTGGGATCGAACCCCGGGCCTTCGTCGAGCACGTGCAGCTCGATTTCTCCCGGCTCCTCCTCGACCCGGACCACGATCGTCCCGTCGCCGTAGGTGAGCGAGTTGGCGAGGAGGTTGAGGAGCGCCCGTTCGACCCGGTCGGGGTCGGCCTCGATCAACAGCTCCCCGTCACGCTCGACGCGGAGCTCGCGGTCGAGACCGTCGGCGGGGCCCTTCATCGTCTCGACCACCGATGCGATCAGCCGCCCGATGTCGACCGGCTGCAGGTCGATCTGCAGCGCCTGCTCTTCGCCGCGGGCGATCATCAAGAGCGATTCCGCCAGTCGCACCAGGCGTTCGACCTGCTTTGCCGAGGAACGGAGCATCGAGTCGAGCTCCGGCCCCGACGGCTTCTCGGCGATCGCGAGGTCGAGCTCGAGCTTCAGGACCGACAGCGGCGTGCGCAGCTCGTGGCCGGCCTGGGCGACGAAGGACCGTTCGCGGTGGATCGCCTCTTCGAGCCGTTCGAGCATCTCGTTCAGAGTCTCGCCCAGCCGCCGCAGCTCGTCGGGCGCCTCCGGCAACGGCAGCCGCTCGCCGCGGTCCTCGCCGGAGATCTTCTCGGCCCGGGAGCGCATCCGCTCGACCGGCCGGAGCGCCCCCGCGGTGAGCGCGTAACCCGCCGCCAGGGTGAGCAGGAGCAACGCCGGGCCGCCGATGAAGAGCAGGTCGCTGAGCGTGCCGAGGGCGCGGTCGCGTTCACTCAGCGACTCGCCCACCACCAAGACGGTCGCCGGGGTCGTCCGCAGCGACTCGGCGAGCAGACGGCTCTCGCCCACGCGGGAGACCGACAGGGGGGCCGCGAGGGCCCGGCGCACCTGGGCCGCGCTC
Organism: Solirubrobacterales bacterium; assembly: GCA_035547475.1. Taxonomy (GTDB): domain Bacteria; phylum Actinomycetota; class Thermoleophilia; order Solirubrobacterales; family 70-9; genus VAYN01. Next base: position 3,823 of record DASZUW010000316.1, on the reverse strand, counting down.
AGCAACGGGTCGCCCTGGTGTCCCGGCGTCGCGTCGACGACCCGGCCCTCGCGGTCGAGGATCTGGGCGAAGGTGCCGCCGCTCTCGGGCAGCGGCTCGTGGAAGCTCGGCAGGCCGTCCCCACCCGCGGTGTGGACGAGGGTCGCCAGGTCCGAGGCGCGGGTGCGGAGCGCCTGGTCGATGCCCTCGTCGAGGGAGGCGGAGAAACGCTGGTGGAGGGCCAGCGCGAGGCCGCCGAAGAGGAGCACGAGGACGACCCCGAAGGCGACGATCAGGCGCAGCCGGATCGGCAGTCGGGCGATCGCCCTACCGATCGCCCTCATCGGCCGCCAACAGGTAGCCCGCGGCGCGGACGGTCACGATCCGCTCGCGCCCGATCTTCTCGCGCAGATGACCGACGTAGACCTCGATGATGTTCGAGCGGTTCTCGTAGCTCTGGTCCCAGACCTGCTCGAGCAGCTCGAAGCGGCTGAGGACCCGCCCCGGGGCCCGCATGAACGCCTCCAGAAGGCCGAACTCGCGCGCCGTCAGGTCGAGCTCCTCGCCGCCCGCCCAGGCGCGCCGGGCCGCCGGATCGAGTCGCAGGTCCCCGACCTCGAGGGCGGTCGGCCGGGGCGGCATCACCCGCCTCGTGAGCGCGCGGACCCGGGCGAGGAGCTCCTCGTAGGAGAAGGGCTTCACCAGGTAGTCGTCGGCGCCGCTGTCGAGGCCCTGGACCCTGTCGGCGACCCCGTCGCGGGCGGTCAGCATCAGCGTCGGCGCCCAGATCTCCCGCTCGCGCATGCGCCGACAGACGGCGAAGCCGTCGATCCCGGGCAACATCACGTCGAGCAGGATGATGTCGTAGCTGCTCGCCTCGGCGCGGACCAGCGCCTCCTCGCCGCTCCGCGCCAGGTCGACCCCCAGGCCGGCCTTGCGCAGACCGCGACGGAGCAGTTCCGAGAGCCTCTCTTCGTCCTCCACCACGAGCGCGCGCATGGCCTAAGACTAGGCACCGGGCGACCGGTGCCCGCGCTCAGCCGCCGACCAGCGCTCGCAGGGACTGCCTCAGCGAGCCGGTCGTCTTCGCCACCGCGGTCGGCTCGTAGCCGCAGTGGGCCATGCAGTTGTCGCAGCGCGGATCGCGGCCGCGCCCGTAGGAATCCCAGTCAGTGTCCTCGATCAGCTCCTTGTAGGTCTGCACGTAGCCGTCCGACATCAGGTAGCAAGGGCGCTGCCAGCCGAACAGCGAGTAGCTGGGGATCCCCCAGGCCGTGCACTCCAGTTCGGTCTTGCCCTCGAGGAAGTCGAGGAAGAGCGGCGAGTGGTTGAGGCGCCAGCGCCGGCGCCGGCCTTCGGCGAAGGCATCGCGGAAGAGCCTGCGGGTCTGTTCGACGCCGAGGAAATGGTCCTGGTCGGGCGCTTTCTCGTAGGCGTAGGCGGGCGAGATCATCATCTGGTCGACCTCGAGCTCGTCGTTCAGGAAGTCGAGTACCCGCCGGACGCTGTCGGCGGTGTCGTTGCTGAAGACGGTCGTGTTGGTGGTCACCCGGAAGCCCCGCTCCTTGGCCGCCCTGATCGCGGCCACCGCCTTGTCGAAGACGCCCTCGCGTTCGACCGATTCGTCGTGGCGCTCGCGCAGCCCGTCCATGTGCACGGCCCAGGCGAAGTAGGGCGAGGGCTCGAAGAGGTCGAGCTTGCGCTCCATCAGGATCGCGTTGGTGCAGAGGTAGACGAACTTCTTGCGCTCCATCAGGCGGCGGGCGATCTCGTCGATCTCGGGGTGGATCAGCGGCTCGCCGCCGGCGATCGAAACCATCGGCGCGCCGCATTCCTCGACCGCCGCGACCGCCTGCTCGACCGGCATCCGGCGCCGCAGGACGTGGTCGGGGTGCTGGATCTTGCCGCAACCGGCGCAGGCCAGGTTGCATTGGAACAGCGGCTCGAGCTCGACCAGGACCGGGAAGCGCTCGCGCCCCCGCAGCTTCTGCTCGAGCAGGTAGGCCGCCATGCGGGCCGACTGCCTGAACGGGACCGGCATCGGCTCAGTCCCTCCTTTCGGTCGTCGGCGGAAGCTTGAAGTGGACTTCCTCGCGCGCCACCACCCGCTCGGCGACGCTCGCCTCGCCGAGCCCTTCGATCGCCCTGACGACCCCTTCGACCAGCGCCTCGGGGGCGGAGGCGCCGGCGGTGATGCCGATGCGCTCGCGTCCGGCCAAAAGCTGCGGCGGGATGTCGCCGGCGTCTCCGATCAGCAGCGCCTCGCAGCCGGCCCGTTCGGCGACCTCGACCAGGCGGCGCGAGTTCGAGGAGTTCGGGGATCCGACCACGAGCACGAGCTCGCAGTCGGCGGCGAGGGCGCGGACCGCGTCCTGGCGGTTCTGGGTCGCGTAACAGATGTCGCTCGAGTCCGGGCCGACGAGCGCCGGGAAGCGCTCGCGCAACGCCTCCACCACGGCGTCGGTCTCGTCGACCGCGAGCGTCGTCTGGGTCAGGTAGGCGACCTGCTCGGGGTCCTCGACCCGCAGGTCGGCGACGTCCTCGGCGGTGGCGACGACGTGGGTGTGCTCCGGCGCCTCGCCGTAGGTTCCTTCGACCTCCTCGTGGCCCTCGTGGCCGACCAGGACGACCTCGCGCCCGCCGGCGACGAAGCGCCGCGCCTCGGCGTGCACTTTCGCCACCAACGGGCAGGTCGCGTCGACCACGTCGAGGTCGCGGGCGGCCGCCGCCGCCCGGACGGCCGGGGAGACGCCGTGGGCGGAGAAGATCACCGTCGCCCCGGCGGGGACCTCGTCGATCTCGTCGACGAAGATCGCGCCCCGGCCTTCCAGCTCGGCGACGACGTGGGCGTTGTGGACGATCTGTTTGCGCACGTAGACGGGGCCGTCGCGATCCTCGAGGACGCGTTCGACGATCTCGACCGCGCGCTCGACCCCCGCGCAGGAGGCGCGCGGGCCGGCGAGGACGATCTCGCGGCGGCCGAGGGCCTGCGCCCACTCCTGGGCGGCCGCGCAGGCGCGGCGCAGCGCCCGGTAGGCGGTCGCCGCCCCGGCCACCGTGCGCAGCGGCCGGTAGAGCTCCTGGTCGTGGGTGTCGAGGACGACGCGCAGCGCGACCAGCGGCCGGTCACCGGCGGCGGGGGCGAGCCAGGCCGACTCCATGTCGACGGCGATCGCGCCGGAGCGCCAGAGCGCCCGCCGGCGCTCGCGCATCACCAGCCTCTGGCTCGAGGCGACGGGGCCGACGTGAACCCGCAGGCCCGCCCGCCGCAGCACGCCGGCGAGGATCGAGGGATCGGCGCAGACGCCGGTGCCGCTCGGGCCCCGCAGCTCGCTGGCGAGGACCACGTCGCCTGGCTTCAGGTCGGGGTCGAGGGCGCCGCAGAACCCGGCGATGAGCACCGCCCCGCCCTCGATCTCCTCGACCAGGCGGGCGCTCCGGGCCGCCCGGTGCGGGCCCATGCCGATCTTCCTCACCTCCGCCCACGGGGCCCCGGCGCGCACCGCGCGGGCCTCGACCGAGAGCGGCGCGAGGACGATCAGGTTGTGCTCGGCGGTCGCCGTGCTCACGCGAGCGCCACCTCCCTCGCGGGCTCGCGATCGGCCACCTCGAGGGCCGCGGCGGCGGCGCGGCCGCTGCGCACCGCGCCCTCCATCGTCGCCGGCCAGCCGGTGTCGGTCCACGTGCCGGCCAGCAGCAGCCCGGGGCGCGACGTCCGCGGCCCGGGGCGCAGCGCCCGCGCGCCCGGCGCGGCCCGGAACGTCGCGGTGTGCTCGCGGGTGACGAAGAACGCCTCGACCTGCGCGTCGCGCGCGGCGGGCAGCAGCTCGGCCAGCGCGGCGAC
>DASZUW010000315.1:0-8097 GCA_035547475.1 Solirubrobacterales bacterium | reverse complement strand
ACAGAAATGCTCCACAGGGGCCCGTCCCGGCCCGGTCGACCTCGGACACCGGCACCAACACAACCTCGAGCTTCATCTGCGTCATCCGGCCCCCTGGGGTCGCGTGCGATCGGGCGCCCCCGACCTTGAGCCGGGATCGCGAGAACGCAAACGGCGATGCGGGCGGAGGGACTTGAACCCCCACGGGCCGAAGCCCACCAGGACCTAAACCTGGCGCGTATACCAATTCCGCCACGCCCGCGTGGCACCCCGACCGGCTTAACGAGCGGTCAATTGCCGCGTCGTGGGGAGATTCTATGATCGTCGCGTGCCTGTAGGGGAGGTGAGACCGGGCTACGAGCTGTGGCGGCCGAATCGGGAGAAGCCCGCGTCGGTGATCACCAAGTGGCTGATCGTGCTGCTGTTGCTGCTGACCGCGGGGCTGGCGGCGGCGATCACGATCGGCGGCTGGAGCGTGCTCGAGGGCGGCAGCGGGATGGGCGTCGTGTGCGCGGTCTACGCGATCCTCTACTTCTTCTTCGCGCTCCTCGTGTCGCGGTGGCGGCGCGGGATCCTGCCGCTGTCGGCCGCCCTGTCGATGATCCTGGCGATCTTCTGCGCGGTCGGCGCCGACAGCTGGTTCGCCCGCGACAAGTCGGGCTTCGAGGAAGCCGCGCTCTCCTCCTCGGTGGTCGGCGTGCTGGTGATCATCCTCGGGATCGTCCAGCTGGCGGTGATCGTCGTCGCCCTCTACGGCTTCAACCAGGCGTGGAACGTCGAGGAGGAGCGCCCGATCGGCGACGGCGAGAACTTCGGCGCGGGCGCCGGCGGCGACACCGCCCCGCAACCGGCCTGAGCGTCACCATCGTCCAGCTGTTCCTTTTGCGCCTATGAGGCGCAAAAGGAACAGCCGGCGCGGAGGAGGTCGATGCCGGAGGTGGGACTCGAACCCACAAGCCCGCAAGGGCAATCGATTTTGAGTCGATCGCGTATGCCAATTCCGCCACTCCGGCGCGGAGCCGCGTGGGAACTGTAGAGCGCTCTAGTCGGTGGAGACGGCCAGGTGCCGGGGACGGCGGCGCTCGCGGGCGCTCCGAGCGCGGTCGCGACCGCCGCGGACGCGCAGCCAGGCGAGCGCGGCGAAGGCCCAGGCGCCGACCACGAGGAGGCCGCCGAGGACGTCGCTCGGGTAGTGCCAGCCGAGGATCACGACCGAGAAGCCGACCGCCGCGGTCAGCGCGACCCCCGTGAGGGCGGCGGCGAGGCGGTGCCGGTCGGGGACGACGAACAGCAGCGCGACGGCGATCGAGGCGGCCGCGGTGGTGTGGCCGCTCGGGAACGAGTTCGGCCACGGCAACCCGATGCCGTGTTCGATGGCCTTGTGGCGGGCGTGTTCCAGCGTCGTCTTGAGCAGCTGGGTGGTGAGGTTGGCGCCGGCGACGACGATGATCGCCGCGAGCACCTCGCGCCGCCGCCCGTTCCGCAGCCCGATCGCGCAGGCCACCGCCAGCAGGACGAGCAGCGAGGCCAGGTCGCCGAGGTCGACCAGCACCGTGGCGAGCGCGTGAAGCGGCCCTTCGTCACGGCGCAGGTGGATGAAGATCCGCAGGTCGACGCTCTGGAACGCGTCCCAGGAGTAGGCGAAGACGGCCAGGGGCGCGATCGCGAGCGCGCAGACGATCGCGGCGAGGAGGGACGATCTCGCGCGTGGGGGCCATCGGGAAACGGTAGCGGCCGCGCCTGAGCAGGAGCTCAAGCGGCGGTCGCCCGTCAGGCCGCCAGGTTGATGTCGTGGAAGCTGACCGCCGCGGCCGTCGCCATCACGTACTCGTCGATCTTCAGCAGCAGACCGCCTTCGACCAGGGTCGTGATCGCCCGGACCGCGAGCTCGACGTCGCCGATGCGCGCGATCACCGCCTCGATGCGAAGCTCCGAGGGCCGTTCGGCGAGGACGAGCCGCAGGACGATCGCCTGCGCCTCCCGCTCCCGCTCCGCGTCATGAACGAGCCGCAGCCGCGGCGGCGCCCCGCTCCCTTTCGCCTCCGCGACCGCGTCGCCAGGCTCCATTGCGTGTATGTCATGGGTCTCTACGAACATATGTTCGTAGTGTGGCACCGTTATCGGCGGCAAATCGGCGCTCAGCCGCCGGCGATCACCTCGGCGAGCGTCCTGCCGCTCACCACCGACTCCGGCGACTCGGCGACGACGTCGGACCCGGGCCGCGCGGCCTCGTCCCTGCGCTTGATCAGAAGCCACTGGGGCTTCGCGCCGGGACGCGTCCGTTGCAGGGCAAAGCCGCCCTCGAGCTTCTCCCCGTGCAGGACGAACACCGCGTGGCCGCGTTCGATCGCCTCCGGCCACGGCACCCGGCCGCCCTGCTCGTAGGTCCCCCGATCCCAGACGATCACCCCGCCCTCCCCCGCGCGCCCTTCGAAATCGTTGTGGGACTTCTGGTGGTCCTCCACCTGTACCGCCAGGCGTTTCTGCCCCGGGTCCATCGAGGGGCCCCTCGGCACCGCCCAGGAGCGCATCACGCCGTCGACCTCGAGCCGCAGGTCCCAGTGGTGGGCGGTCGCCTGGTGCTCCTGGACGACGAAGACGCCGGCGGCGACGCCGCGGATCGCGAACTGCTCGTGGCCTTCGACCTTGCCTATCTCGACCTCGACCCCGGAGACCGCCGCCCCGCGCGGCCCCTCGCCGAGCCACTCGACCAAGGCGTCGACCGCCTCCTCGGGGCCCTCGGCGTGGACGAGCACGGTGCCGTCGTCCTCGTTGCGCACCCAGCCGAGCACCCCGAGCTCGCCCGCCCGCCGCACCGTCGCTTCGCGGAAGCCGATGCCCTGCACGCGTCCCCGCACCCGCGCCCGCACGCCGTTGCCCTTCGCCTTTCCACGCCCGGCCACGGGACCGTTCTACCCGATCTCCGCCGCGCCGCCCAGCGGCAGCGCCAGGGTCACGGTCGAGCCCGACGCCCAGGCGCGCCCGCCGTGGCGCTCCGCCGTCGCCCGCACGATCGCCAGCCCGAGCCCCGACCCCGGCGCCTCGACGTCCTCGCCGCGCCAGAACCGGCCGAACGCGGCCTCCTCGGTCCCGGGCGGGAAGCCGGGACCGCTGTCGGTGACCGACACCCGCGCCTCCTCGCCGACCCGCCGCACGCCCACCCGCACCGCGCCGCCCGCCGGCCCGTGGCGCTCGGCGTTGTCGAGCAGGTTCGCGAGCGCCCGCGCCAAGGCGTCGGGCTCGCCGCTCACGGTCAGCGGCCCGTCGGCCTCGACGCTCACCCGCGCGCGGCCCGCCGCCGCCTCCCGCGCCAGCTCGTCCAGCCGCACCGGCTCGCGCGGCCGCGCCGCCGCCGACTCGCGCTCCAGCGCCAGCAGGTCCCCGACGAGCAGCTTCAGGCGCTCCGCGTCGGCCTCGAGGTCGGCGACCACCTCCGGGTCAGCGCCGTGGCGGGCGAGGAACTCGACGTTGCCGGCGAGGCTCGTGAGCGGCGTGCGCAGCTCGTGGCTCGCGTCGGCCAGCAGCCGCCGCTCGCGCTCGCGCGCGGCGGCGAGCGCGTCGAGCATCGCGTTCAGGGTGCTCGCCAGCTCGCTGACCTCGGCCGGGCCGGCGGGCTCGGCGAGGCGGCTACCCGGGTCCTCGGTGCGGGCGATGGTCGCCGCGGAGGAGGAGAGGTCGCGCAGCGGGCGCGTCCCGCGCCGCGCCAGGAATGCCGCCAGGCCGCCGCCGATCGCCACCGCGCACACCCCGCACAGGAGGAGCAGCAGGCCGAGGCGGTGCTCGGTGCCTTCGATGTCGGCGGTGCTCCCCGCGACCAGGACGACGCCGCCCGAGGCGGGGCCGCCGGCGCGCGCGATCGGCGCGGCGAAGAGGCGGATGCCTTCGCCGTCCAGCTCCGCGTCGGCGAAAGCGGTGCGGCCGCGCCGCGCCGCCGCGAGGGCGCCCGTCGGCGGCAGGAGCTTCGCCCCCAGCGAGAGCGACCGGGCGACGATCGCCCCTTCGGCGTCCAGCACCTCGACGCTCAGCTGGCGTCCCGACACCGGCGCTTCGAGCGCCCCCGGCGAGCGCAGCAGCGCCGGCGCCGAGACGGCCAGCCGCGCGACGTCGGTGGCGCGCCGCCGCAGGCTTTCGTCGAGCGAGGCGTGCATGCGGTCGTCGACGACGACCCGCGCGGCGACGCCGAAGACGAGCACCGCGAGGGCGACCGCCGCGACCGAGGCGATCGCGAGGCGGAAGCTGAGGCTGCGACCCCTCACGCAGCGAGTATGAAGCCGACCCCGCGCACCGTCCGGATCGCCTCCGGGTCGCCGAGCTTGCGCCGCAGCCGGGCGACGTAACGGTCGACGATGTTGTCGGTCGCGGCGCCGCCCCAGATCGCCTCGATCGCCGCCTCGCGCGAGACCACCGCGCGCGGGTCGCGCAGCAGCATCTCCAGGAGCTGCGCCTCGCGCGCGGTCAGTTGGACCGGTGGGCCGTCGCCGACCGCCACGCTGCCGGTCGCGGTGTCGAGGACGATCGCGCCGTGCGCGAGCCGCTCGGAGCGGTCGGAGCCGCGCCGCGTCAGCGCCCGCAGGCGCGCCACGACCTCGGCGATCGCGAACGGCTTCACCACGTAATCGTCGGCCCCCGACTCGAGGCCGCGCACCCGGTCCTCGACCGAGTCGCGCGCCGTCAGCATCAGGACGCCACCGGTCAGCCCCTTGGCGCGCAGGCGCCGGCAGACCTCGAAGCCGTCCATCCCCGGCATCGCCACGTCGAGGACGACGAGGTCCGGCGTCGCGCCTTCGGCGGCCGCCAGCGCCCGTCCGCCGTCGGCGGCCCCGGTCACGTCGAAGCCCTCCGCCCCGAGGCTGCGTTCGAGCATCCGCCGCACCGCGGCGTCGTCCTCGACCACGAGGACCCGGCCGCCCACGTCAGTCTCCGGCCACGTCGCGTCGCAGGAAGACGAGGACGGCGGCGAGTAGGGCGGGCGCCGCGTACAGTGCGCAGACCCAGAGCGCGCGGACCACGGGCGTCCAGTCGACGGGCGAGCGCAGGAACCCCTGCCAGGCGTTGAACTGCGTGCTCAGCAGGTAGGGATGGACGGCGCCGAGGCCGGGCAGGATCCCGACGAGCTGCACCAGCAGCGAGAACATCAGGGTGCCGACGATCGCCGCGGCGCTGTTGCGGAAGACGGTGGAGAAGAGCAGGCCGATCGAGGCGACGGCCAGGATCGGCACGAGGTAGAAGAGGAGGCTGAGGCCGACGAGCCCGAGGCCTTCGGTCGCCGAGACGCGCGTCCCGGAGAGGCTGACGATCGAGTTGAAGCCGGAGGCGAGGATGCCGGCGGCGAGCGCCACGGCGCCGGTGATCGCGATCGCGCAGATCGCGTAGGTGAAGGTGGCGAGCGTCTTGCCGGCGAAGATCTGGTGGCGCTCGACCGAGCGCGTGAGGATCGTCTTCAGGGTGTCGTTGCGGTCCTCCGCGGCGACGATGTCCCCGGCGACCAGCGCCGTGATCAGCGGGAACATCCAGACCGAGCCGAAGAGGAGCAGGACGAGCGGCACCGCCAGGCCGGTGTCGTGGAGGTAACGCCCGAAGGCGACGTCGTTCGGCTGGCCGCCCTGGGTGACGAGCGCGACGACGAAGATGATCGGCACGATCGCCGCGGCGCCGAGGCCGAGGTAGGTGCGCTTCTGGGCGCGCAGCTTGCGCAGCTCCCAGCGGTAGATGGTGAGGATCCCGGGTCTCACGCCGCCTCCGCCCTGGTCGGCGCGGCGGGCGCGCCGCCGCGCTCGTCGTGCTCGCGGCGCGTCTCCACGCCCTTGTCTCCCTCGGTCAGGCTGAAGAAGAGGTCCTCGAGGGACGCGTGGCGGGGGCTCAGCTCGCGGATCAGCGCGCCCGACTCGGTCAGCGCCAGCGAGAGCGCGCTCACCGCTTCCTCGCCGTCGGCCCTGAAGGTGAGCCCGCCCTCGGGGCGCGGGCGCACGGCGGAGACGCCGGGCTGGATCTCGGCGACGCGCTGCGCGATCCCGTCCTCGGTCGTCCGCAACACGTAGTCCTCGCCGGCCTGCGCGCGCAGCTCGGCGAGCGAGCCCTGGTAGACGACGCGGCCCGAGCGCACGATCGCGACGCGGTTGCAGAGCTCTTCGACCTCGGCCAGGAGGTGGCTGGAGAGCAGCACGGTCATGCCCGAGGCCGAGAGCCGGCGGATGAGGTCGCGCATGTCGCGCATGCCGCCCGGGTCGAGCCCGGTCGCCGGCTCGTCCAGCATCAGCAGGCGCGGGCGGCGGACCAGCGCGGCGGCGATGCCGAGGCGCTGGCGCATGCCGTGCGAATAGCCGCCGACGCGGTCCTTGGCGCGCTCGGCGAGGCCGACGGTCGCCAGCGACTCCTCGATGCGGGCCGCCGCCCCGTCGCCGTCGAGCGCGGCGAAGAGGCGCAGGTTCTCGCGGCCGCTGAGGTAGGGGTAGAAGGACGGCGCTTCGACGAAGCCGGCGACGCCCTCGAGCGCCTTGACGCTCAGCAGCGGATCGCGGCCGAAGAGCCGCACGGTGCCGGCGCTGGGGCGGATCAGCCCGAGCATCATCCGCAGCGAGGTGGTCTTGCCGGCCCCGTTCGGCCCGAGGTAGCCGAAGACGTCCCCGGCCTCGACGGTCAGGTCGACCTCGTCGACTGCGACGAGGTCGCCGTAGCGCTTGACCAGACCGCGGACCTCGATCGGGACGGCCTGCGGCATCACCCTCGGCACGGAGCGCGGATCTCGCTCAGAGGCCCCGCGCCGCCGCCTCGACGGCGGCGGGGGGGACGGAGCCGAGGACCGTGTAATCGACGCCGCCGCGGCTGAACCAGAGCGCCGAGCCGAGCGCCGTGTCGAGCTCTTCGCCCTGCACGCCGCCGATCGCCACCTGGGGCAGGCCGAGCGCGTCCGCGCCCGCCATCGGGCCGCCGGCCTCGTCACCCTGCGGGGAGCCCTTGGACTCGATCACCGCGATCCCGCCGAGGCCCTTGCCGTAGGTGTCGAGCGCGGAGGCGTGGCCGTCGACTTCGATCGCCCGGACCAGAGAGCGGGGCAGGCCGGCGAGGCTGGCCGGGGCGGCGAGCGGGAAGTCGACCGCGGCTTCGACGGCCTGGGCGCCGACGGCCTGCGTGGCCTGGCCGTGCGGGCCCTTCAGCTCGGCCGGGTTCAGGTTCACCACCTTCGCTTCCGCGGGCGGGGAGATTTCGAAGTCGGAGGCGGGGACGGCTTCGAAGTCGACCGAGGTCGCGGCGAGTTCGAGCACCGGCGAGGAGCTTTCGCTGGAGTAGACGGCGGCCCGCAGCGGGATGCCGTTGGCGGCGTCCCAGGCGAGCTCGGCCCGGCCGAGCAGCCCGCCGTCGTGGCGCGGCGCCGCCCGCAGCGTGTAGGTGGCGTGGCCGGCGACGTCGGAGGGCATCGCGCCGCTCAGCTCGACGTGCTTCCCGGCCTTGTCGATGCCCTGCTGGATCTCGGCGACCGAGGGCGCTCCCTTGGCGCCTTCCTGCGCTTCGCCGCCTTCTTCGGGCAGGGTCCCTTCGTAGACCGTTTCCGAGGTGCCGTCGTAGATCTGGAAGTGGCGCCCCTCGATCAGCACCTGGCTGTCGTTGCCGCCTTCTTCGGCCTGCAGCTCGAGCCGCAATCTCCCGCCTTCCGACGGGCTCGCCCAGAGGCGGCCGGTGGCGCCGGCCAAAATCGGGTCCTTCCCCTGCAAACTCGATGCGTCGACCAGGTTGTTCGTGAAGTGCACTTCGGCGCTGATGCCCGGCACCGTCGGCGCTTCGAGCGCGTCATGCACAGCATCGGCCAACGGCTTCTCGGGCGGCTTCGGCCCCCCTCCGGAAGTGGCGAGCGCAACGGTCGTCCCCCCGACCACGAGCACCAACGCAAGAGCGCAGATCGCGATCAGACGACGGGTCGAGATACGGCGAAGAAAAGTCAAAGCGGCCTCCTGGTGAAGCGGGACCGTCCGAGCGTAGGCACGCTCTCTGAAAGAACTCTGACACTTGGCGGGCGTCGGCGGGGGACGGGATGCGTGCGACGGGGGCCGGGGACGAGGGGCCTGCGGCGAGGGGCCTGCGGCTGCCGCGGATGCCATACCGACCCGGGTCTCCTGAGGTCGG
>DASZUW010000314.1:0-3318 GCA_035547475.1 Solirubrobacterales bacterium | reverse complement strand
GCCGGGTAGGACGCGCCCGGGTCGAGGCGCAGGAAGAGGAGCATCCCGGCGCCCGCGACGATCGGCCCCAGCGTCATCGGCAGCCGCGGGCCGGTCGCCGAGGCGAGCCGCCCCCAGCGCGGCGAGAGCCCGAACAGGCAGAGCGAGATCGGCGTCGTCGCCAGGCCCGCCTCGAGGGCCGTGTAGCCGACGACCTGCTGCAGGTAGAGGCCGATGAAGAGCAGCCCGGCGCCGAGCCCGGCGTAGACGGTCAGCGTCGTCAGGTTCGCGACGGCGAAGTTGCGGATTCCAAACAGCGAGAGGTCGAGCATCGGGTGCGCCGCGACCCCCTCCCAGACCACGAAGGCGGCGAAGCAGGCGACGCCCGCGGCCAACGGCAGCCAGACGAGCGGGTCGCCCCAGCCGTGCGTCGGCTGCTCGATCAGCGCGAAGACCGGCCCCGCCAGCCCCGCCGCCGAGAGCAGCACGCCGGGGACGTCGACGCCGCGCGAGGCCTCCGGGTCGCTCGACTCCTCGACCGCGCGCAGGGTCAGCGCCACCGTCGCCGCGATCAGCGGAATGTTGACCCAAAAGATCGCCCGCCAGGAGATCAGCCCGACCAGCGCCCCGCCGCCCGCGGGGCCGAAGACGGTCGCGATCCCGGTCCACGCCGTCCACGTCCCCACCGCCTTGCCGCGCTCGGCCCCGGCGAGGTCGAGGCGACGATGGCCAGCGACCCGGGCACGAGCAGCGCCCCGGCGATGCCCTGGAGCGCCCGCGCGCCGACCAGGAACTCCTCGCTCGGCGCCAGCGCGCAGAGGATCGAGGTGGCGCCGAAGGCGAGGAGCCCGATGACGAAGAGCCGCCGCCGCCCGAACTGGTCGCCGAGGCTGCCGCCGACCAGAAGCAGCGACACCATCGTCAGCATGTAGGCCTCGACGACCCACTGCTGCCCGGCGAGGCCCGGGTGGAGCTCCCGCCCGATCGAGGGCAGCGCCACGTTGACGATCGTCGCGTCGAGGAAGACGACGGTCGAGCCGAGGATCGTCGCGATCAGCGTGAGGTGCTGCCGCCGGGTCACCGCAGGAGTCTTGCAACCGCAACTTCCCGGCCACGCGGGAGCGGGCGCTTGCGCCCGCGGCGGAGACTGGGACAATCCGGCGCATGGCGAGAGCGATCTGGTCCGGCAACATCAGCTTCGGGCTGCTGAACGTCCCGGTGCGGATGTACAGCGCCGTGGCGCGGCGCAACATCGCCCTGCGCGAGATCCGCGAGTCCGACTCGGCCCGGATCAAACACCGCCGCGTCGCCGAAGGGACCGACGAGGAGGTCCCCTACGACGAGATCATCAAAGCCTACGAGCTGACCCCCGGCCAGTACGTGCCGCTGACCAAGGACGAGATGGCGGCGCTGGCGCCGGAGAAAACGCGGGCGATCGACGTGCAGGACTTCGTCGACCTCGACGAGATCGACCCGATGTACTTCGACAGCCCCTACTACCTGGGGCCGGCGGAAGGCGCGGAGAAAGCCTACGGACTGCTGAAGCGGGCGATGAAGGCCTCGGGCAAGGTCGCGATCGCCCGCTTCGTCCTGCGCAACAAAGAGCACCTGGCCGCGATCCGCAGCGACGGCAACGTCCTCACGCTGACGACGATGCGCTTCGCCGACGAGGTCGTGCCGGTCGACGAGCTGGAAATCCTCCCCGACAAAGCCCAGAAACCGGCGAAACGCGAGCAGGAGATGGCCGAGCAGCTGATCGAGTCCCTCTCCACCGACTTCGAGCCGGCCGCCTACCACGACGAGTACCGCGAGCAGCTGCTGGCGCTGATCGAACGCAAAGCCGAAGGCAAGGAGATCGTCGCCGCCGAGGCCGAGGCGCCGAAGGCGACCAAAGCCCCGGACCTGATGGCGGCGCTCGAGGAAAGCATCGCCGCGGTCCAGGGCGACAAGGACAAGAAACCGGCGAGGAAAGCGCGGAAGAAAACCGCGGCCAAAGCCAAAAAAGCGCCCGCCAAAGCCAAAAAACGGGCGAAAGCCAAATCGAAATAGGCCCTCCCCGTGGCCACGAGCCGCCAGGTCGAGATCGAAGGCCGTGAGCTGAAGCTCACCAACGTCGAGAAGGTGCTCTACCCCAAGAGCGGCTTCACCAAGGGCGAGATGATCGACTATTACGCCAAGGTGGCGCCGGCGATGATCCCCCACCTGAGCGGCCGCGCCGTCACCCTGCGCCGCTTCCCGGAAGGGGTCGAGGACCTGGACGCGGCGTTCTTCGAGAAGCGCTGCCCGAAACACCGGCCGAAATGGGTCAAGACCGCGACGGTCGAAGCCGGCCCGCGCGCCGGGAAGATCGACTTCTGCGTCTGCGACGGCCTGCCGACCTTGGTCTGGATGGCGCAGCTCGCGACCGTCGAGTTCCACCCCTCGCTGTCGGTGGCGCGGGCGCCGAAACGCCCGACCGTCCTCGCCTTCGACCTCGACCCCGGCCCGCCCGCCGACATCGTCGACTGCTGCCGCGTGGCGCTCCGGCTGCGCGACCTCTTCGCCCACTTCGACGTCCGCTGCTTCCCGAAGACCTCGGGCTCCAAGGGCATGCAGGTCTACGTGCCGCTGAACACCAAGAAGGTGAGCTACGACGACACCAAACCCCTCGCCAAAGCGATCGCCCAGCTGCTGGAGAAGCAGACGCCCGACAAGGTGGTCTCGAAGATGAAAAAGGTCGAACGGGAGAACAAGGTCTTCGTCGACTGGTCCCAGAACCACCAGCGCAAAACGACGATCTGCGTCTACAGCCTGCGCGCCCGCGAACGCCCGACCGCCTCGACGCCGGTCACCTGGGACGAGGTGGCCGAGGTCGCCGACTCCGGCGACAAGCGCAAGCTGGTCTTCGAGTCCGACGCGGTGCTCGACCGCGTCGAGAGGCACGGCGACCTCTTCGCGCCGGTGCTGGAGCTCGAGCAGCAGCTCCCGGAGCTCTAGTCGCCGGGGGCGGCCTCGAAGGCCTGGCGGACCACCGGCTTGCGCGTCGCGCGGACCTCGTCGAGACGCCGCACCGGGGTCGAGTACGGGGCGTTCTTGGCGACCTCGGGGTCGCTCTCGGCCTCGGCGAGGATCTCCTCGATCGCGTCGGCGAAGGCGTCGAGGCTCTCCTTCGTCTCGGTCTCGGTCGGCTCGACCATCAGCGCCTCGTCGACCAGGAGCGGGAAGTAGACGGTCGGCGGGTGGAAGCCGAAGTCGAGCAGGCGCTTGGCGAGGTCGAGCGTCGCCAGGCCGAGCTCGTTCTTCATCGGCCGCCCCGAGAGGACGAACTCGTGCATGCAGTGGCGGTCGAAGGCGACCGGC
>DASZUW010000313.1:0-1770 GCA_035547475.1 Solirubrobacterales bacterium | reverse complement strand
CCCGCCGCGTCCTCGATCGCCGACTCGCGGACGCGGAAGTGCATCTTCTTCCCGGTCGCCGTCATCGGCAGGGAGTCGACCAGGCGGTAGGCGCGGGGGCGCTTGTAGTCGGCGAGCATCGGGTGTTCGCGGCAGTGGGCGTCGAGGGCGGCGACGGTCGGGGAGGCGTCGGCGGCGGGCACGACGTAGGCGACGATCAGCTCGCCCCAGCGCTCGTCCGGCAGGCCCACCACGCATGAGTCGGCCACGCCGGGGTGCTCGTTCAGCACCTCCTCGACCTGGACCGGGTGGACGTTCTCACCGCCGGAGATGAGCATGTCGTCGCCGCGACCGACGATCGTCACGAAGCCCTCGGCGTCCCAGGTGGCGAGGTCGCCGGTGTGGAACCAGCCCTCGCGGAAGCGCGCCGCCTGCTCATCGGGCTGGTTGACGTAAGCGTACGCGGCCTTCGGGGTGCGGACGACGACCTCGCCGACCTCCTTGCCGTCGCGCGCGACCGGGTTGGCGGGGTCGGCAGCGTCGCCGTCCCCGGGGCCCGGCCGCGCGACCACCACGTCGTCGTCGGTGCAGGCCCGCCCCGCCGAGCCCGCGTGCTCGGGCAGGTCCGCCGGGCGCAGGAACGTGTTCCAGAACGACTCGGTCGTCCCGTAGCCGTTGAAGATCCGCGGCGTGAGCACCTCCTGGTAGAGCAGGCAGGCCTCGCGCTCGAGCGGCGCCCCCATCGTCACGATGCCGCGCAGGCTGGAGAGGTCGCGCGGCGCGCGCCGCTGCTCCTCGGCCAGCATCGCGAGGTTGGTCGGCGCGCCGACGAGGAAGGTGAGCCCGCGCGCCGAGACGAGGTCGAGCACCGTCGCCGGGTCGAACGCCCGCAGCGAGATCGCCGCCGCGCCGACGTAGAAGACCGGGTTCGGCCCACCCGAGTAGAGGCCGCCGCGGTGGAACCACGGGGTCATGTTGAGCGTGCGGTCGTCGGGCGCGAGCGGGAAGTGCATGATCACGTCGTGCGCGCTCATCACCTCGACGAGGTCGTTGAGCGAGACGCCCTTCGGCAGCCCCGTCGTCCCCGAGGTGTAGAGGCGGGTCGTCTCCCCGTAGATGCCGCGGTCGGGGAGCGGCGGCGGCGCGGCGTCGCCGGCGAGCAGCGCGTCGAAGTCCTCGCCCACCACCGCGGTCCAGCGGGGCGCGTGGGACGCCAGCGCGAGCGCCTCCCGCGCCCCCGCGCCGAGCTCGGCGTCGAAGACGAACGCCGCCGGGCGGGAGTCGTCGAGGACGTGCGCCGTTTCGCCCGCCGAGAGGCGGAAGTTGATCGGCGTCGGGATCGCCCCGAGCCGCATCGCCGCGAGCCAGGTGAGCGCGAACTCGGGCCCGTTGAAGAGCTGGAAGACGACCGTCTCTCCCGGCCGCACGCCGCGCGCGCCCAGCTCTCCGGCAAGCTGCTCGACGTCGCGCCAGAGCTCCGCGTAGGTCCAGGTGCGCTCGCCCTCCGCCTCGCCCAGCGCGAGCTGGTCGGCGAAGCGCGCGGCGTTCCGCGCCACCCCGGCGAGGTAGCCGAAGTCGCGCTCGAAGACGCCGCGGAAGCTGGCTGGGTCGTACTCGTACAAGGGTCGGTCCTCCTCGGCGCGAACAATATTCCGCCGATAGCCTGCGTCCGCCCGCGCATCCGCGCACCCGAGAGGAGACAACTTGCCGATCCGCACCCGCGCCCTGCTCCCGACCTTCCTCGCGACCGCGCTCGCCGTCGCCGCGTTCCTCTCGGGCGCCGCCCCGGCG
>DASZUW010000312.1:0-2055 GCA_035547475.1 Solirubrobacterales bacterium | reverse complement strand
GGAGGGTCGAGCCGGGGATGTCGACGGCGCGCGGGTGGACGCCGGTGGCGAGGACGATCCCGGCGCAGTCGCCGAGGAGGTCGGCGTCGTCCTCGCCGAGCTCGTGACCAAGGTGCAGGTGGACGCCGAGCCGCCGAAGCTCGGATTCGAAGTACGCGATGGTGGCGCCGTAGTCCTCCTTGCCCGGCACCGTCCGCGCCCAGCGGAACTGCCCGCCGAGCTCCTCGCGCGCCTCGTGGAGGCGGACCTCCGCGCCGAGGGTGGCGAGAGCCCGCGCGGCCTCCAGGCCGGCCGGGCCGCCGCCGATGACGGCGAAGCGGCCCTTCGTCCGCCTGGCGATCGGGAAGTCGACCTCATGGCCCGAGCGCGGATTCACGAGGCACGACACGTGCTCGCCGACGATCGAGCGGTCGATGCACGCCTGGTCGCAGCTGATGCAGACGTTCACCGGCGCGCCGCGCCGACCCTTCTCCACGATCCGAGGGTCCGCCAGGAACGGCCGCGACATCGACACCAGGTCGACGCCCTCCGTCGCCAGCACGGCATCCGCGTCCTCGAGGCGATTCACCCGGTTCCCGGCGATGACCGGCACCGGCACGGCCGCGCCCAACGCCTCGGCCCACGGCACGAACGCGCCGCTCGGCACCGCCCCCTGCACGGTCGGCACCGGCGATTCGTGCCAGCCGACGCCGATGTTCAGCGCGTCGACCCCCGCCCCCGCGAGCGCCGCCGCGAACGCCTCGACCTCCTCCCAAGGCCGCGAGTCCGGCATCAGCTCCGCCCCCGTCATCCGGAAGAGCACCGGGAAGTCCGCCCCGACCGCCTCGCGCACCGCGCGCGCCACCTCGACCCCGAAGCGCATCCGCCGCTCCGCGTCGCCGCCCCAGGTGTCGTCGCGTCGGTTCGTCGTCGGCGAGAGGAACTGGTCGATCAGGTAGCCCTCCGACCCCATCACCTCCACGGCGGCGAAGCCGAGCTCCTTCGCCAGCGCCGCCCCGGCGGCGAACCGCGCGACGATGTCCCAGACCTCGTCCTCGCCGAGCGCCCGCGGCTCGACCCGCGAGACGCGGCTCGCGATCGCCGAGGGCGCCACGACCTCGCCCGGCGAGTCGGCGAGCGCGTAACGCCCGGCGTGGAAGAGCTGCAGGGCGATCGACGCCTCGGTGTCGGCGCTCGCCCCCGCGACCTTCTCCAGCGCCCCGCGGGCCGCGTCGGTCCCGAGCACCCCGTAGCTGTGGTCCGCCGCGCCGTCCGCCGACACCGCCCAGCCGCCGGTCACGATCAGCCCCGCGCCGCCGCGGGCGCGCTCGCGGTAGAAGGCCGCCAGCCGCTCGCCCGCGCCCTCGCGCCCCTCCAGGCAGAGGTGCATCGACCCCATCACGATCCGATGGGGGAGTCGCTGGCCGCCGATCCGGACCGGCGTGTAGATGTGGTCGAGCGAGGCGCCCGGGTCAGGCATCGCGCTCGGGCAGCCGCAGCGGCCCGGTCGCGTCGTCGAAGTACGGCGGCGCGATGATCGTCAGCCCGCCGTCGACGACCAGCGACTGCCCGGTGATGTACTCGGAGCGCGGTTCGAGCAGGAACTCGACCGTGTCGGCCACCTCCTGCACCGTGCCCATCCGCTGCTTCGGGATCTTCGGCAGCACGTCCCGGTGGAGGTCCGGCATGCCCTCGACGTCGTAGAAGTAGGCGCTCGAATCGCTCTCGATGATGCCGCCGTTCACCGCGTTCACGTTCACGCCGAGCGGCGCGAACTCCACCGCCATATAACGGACGTAGGCCTCCAGCGCGGCCTTCGCGGCGCCGAGGTTCGCGTAGGTCGGGTAGGCGCGGATCGAGCCGTAGCTCGACAGCGTCACGATCCGCCCGCCGTCCGCCATCAGGTCCACCGCTCGTTGGGCGCCGAGCACGAAGCTGCGGATGTTCATCGCGTAGGAGCGATCGAGGTGGTGCAGCTTCAGGTCGCGGATGTTCTTGAAGCTGGACGCGGCGGCGTTGTCGACGAAGTAGTCGAGCCTGCCGAACTCCTCGCGCGCCGCGTCGAAGAGGCGGTCG
>DASZUW010000311.1:0-2935 GCA_035547475.1 Solirubrobacterales bacterium | reverse complement strand
GACCCTCGTACACGTATGCGTAACTAGGGTCGCCCGCGCCCCGGGGGGGTGGGTCCGGACACGCACGGAAGCGTGACGTTCCCGGCGTCTTCGTCACGGCTTGCGGGTCTCGTCACGGATCCGTGGCCGAGACGGCCGCGCTCACCGCCAACCCCTGCGTCCCGTGTCAGGGAGGCATCCGATCACGAGCCCAGAATCAGTGTCTTATGCAAGTGGTGATGGGAATCGATCCTGGCGCGGCGAATCTGGGCTTCGGCATCGTGCGGGTCGAGGGGAATCGGATGGTGGCGCTGGACGGGGGGGTCGTGGAGACGGGGCCGGAGCTGCCGATGGAGCGGCGGCTGGAGAAGATCCACGATGCGCTCGGCGATCTGATGTCCTGGCACGAGCCGCGGGCGCTGGCGATCGAGCAGGTGTATTTCGGTCGCAACGTGGGGTCGGCGATGGCGGTCGGGCAGGCGAGCGGGGTGGCGATGCTGGCGGCCGCGCAGCGGGGGATCGCGTGCTTCGCGTATACGCCGCAGGCGATCAAGATGGCGGTCTGCGGCTCGGGTGCGGCGGGCAAGGCCCAGGTGCAGCGGATGGTCGGCACGCTGCTCGGGCTGTCGGATCCGCCCACGCCCGATCACGCCGCCGACGCCCTGGCCGTGGCGATCTGCCATGGGGGCGGGGAAGGGCGACGGCAGGCGGTGGCGCGGGGCGTCGGAGTCGGCGGCTCGGCCGCCCACCTGCCGGGCGCGCCCGGCGGCGCCGGTGGATCCCGATTCGCCCCGCGGGTGGCCGGATGATCGCCGCCGTGCGCGGCGAGGTCCTGGTCCGCCGCCCCGACCACGTGGTGATCGACGCGCACGGCGTCGGCTACAAGCTGGCGGTGTCCTCGGAGACCCTGAAGGCGGTCCCGGCGGCCGGGTCGGAGACCTTCCTGCACGCCGAGCTGATCGCGCGCGAGGACTCGCTCGCCCTCTACGGCTTCGCCACCGAAGACGAGCGGGAGCTCTTCCGGATGCTGATCTCGGTCAGCGGCGTCGGTCCCAAGGTGGCGATCGCGGCGCTCTCGGGCGGCAGCTCGCGCGAGCTCCTGCGGGCGATCGCGGCGGGCGACACCAAGCGCTTCCAGGCGGTGCCCGGGATCGGCAAGCGGACCGCGGAGCGGATCGTGGTGGAGCTGCGCGACAAGGTCGCCGGGGCGCTCGAGGTGGAGTCGGCGATCGTCGCCGCCGAGGAAGGCGACGCCCGCGCGCTGGCCCGCGACGGCCTCGTGAACCTCGGCTACCAGCCGCTGGAGGCCGAGCAGCTGCTCGAGGGCCTCGAGGGCGACGACGCCGAGGCGCTCCTCGCCGGGGCGCTGCGCAAGGCGGGGGCGAGCCGATGAAGGAGCGCCCGAGGATCGTGACGCCTGGCTTCGAGGATTCGCCCGGCATCCCCGGACGCGGGAGCCAGGGGCGATCCATGGCTGATTCTTTCGCCCCTGGCGAGAGCGGAGGCGATGCCGGTGGCCTGGACGCCGAGGTGAAGGTGCACGACGCGCGCGCCGACGTCGAGGACCTCGACCGCTCCCTCCGCCCGCCGACCCTGGCCGACTTCGTCAACCAGGTCCAGGTGACCGAGCAGCTCGGGATCTTCATCGAGGCGGCCCGCCGGCGCGGCGAGCCGCTCGACCACGTCCTGCTCGCCGGCCCGCCCGGCCTCGGCAAGACCTCGCTCGCCAACATCGTCGCCGCCGAGCTCGGCGTGCCGCTGGTGCAGACGGCCGGCCCGGCGCTCGAGCGCAAGGCCGACGTCGCCTCCTTCCTCACCGCGCTGGAGCCCGGCAGCGTCTTCTTCATCGACGAGATCCACCGCCTCGGCCGCGCGGTCGAGGAGACGCTCTACCCGGCGATGGAGGACGGCGAGCTGCCGGTCGTCCTCGGCCAGGGCGCGGGCGCGCGCACCGTCACCCTGCCGCTGCCGCCGTTCACGCTGATCGGCGCGACCACCCGCGCGGGCCTCCTGACCACGCCGCTGCGCGACCGCTTCGGCGTCAGCCACCGCCTCGAGCACTACAGCGCCGAGCACCTGGCGCTGATCGTCGAGCGCTCCGCCGGGATCCTCGACGTCGAGATCGACGCCGCCGGCGCCCACACGATCGCCTCCCGCTCGCGCGGCACGCCCCGGGTCGCCAACCGGCTGCTGAAGCGCGTCCGCGACTACGCCGAGGTGAAAGGTCGGGGGACGATCGACGCCGACGTCGCCGCCGGCGCGCTGGCGATGCTCGAGGTCGACGAGGCCGGCCTCGACCGCGCCGACCGCGCCCTGCTCGACGCCGTCGCGACCAAATTCGCGGGCGGCCCGGTCGGCCTCTCGACCCTGGCGATCGCGATCGGCGAGGAGCAGGACACGATCGAGGACGTGCTCGAGCCCTACCTGCTCCAGCAGGGCCTCCTGAAAAGGACGCCGCGCGGGCGCGTCCTCACCCAGCGCGCCTACGACCACCTCGGCCTGCCGGCGCCCGAAGGCGCGGCCAGCCTCTTCTGATCCCGGGCGGCCGCGAGCGCTTAACTCGTCCTATAACCCGATCATCTAGCCTGTCGCAACCATGCCGTTCTTCATCTGCCCCAACTGCGGACACCGCGAGGTGAGCGGGTCCAGGACCGAAGGCTTCAGCCGCCGCCCCAAGGGTTGCTCGAAATGCGGCTTCGGGTTCGTATTCGAACTACTCGACGATTATTATCCGGCTCCGAACGCGGCGTTCTTCGTCTGCGATCAGCAGGAACGGGTCATCGATGCGGGCAAGGGGAGCTACGAGTTGACGGGTTTGACCGATGAGGACGTGATCGGACGTCCGGTGCGCGAGGTGCTGGGGCTCGACTGGATCGACTCCGGCGACGGCGGCCCGGAGGCCGACACCGACGGCAACGGCAAGACGGATCCGATCGAGACCTCGCTCGAGTGGGGC
>DASZUW010000310.1:0-4550 GCA_035547475.1 Solirubrobacterales bacterium | reverse complement strand
CGATGGCCCCGCTCCTCGAGGAGCGGGGCCATCGACTCCAAGAAGACGAGGCGGAGGTGCGAGAGCTCCAGGCGGCCTGAGCAGCCGAGCCCCTCACCGACGATCGCGGCGAACTCCTACACCACGTGCTGGGACTTGACTAAAGGCGCCACGGCAAGGTCCTGAGTGGTGGGAAGGCATGAGGAAGACGGGAGGGAGCGTGGAGTTCTCGGCGCCTTCGTGACGACACCTCACCTCGGTGACGCTCTCGTGAGCCACCCGTCGCTCCTCGCGTCACCCGCCCTGGCTTCGCGCCTCCGCCGAGGTGCCGTGGAGCTTTTCTCTCGCATAGCGAGAGGTTCGCTCCACGGCCAGAGCCACCGAAAGCCCTGTGGAGCCTTTCTTTCGCTATGCGACAGAAAGGCTCCACGGCGAACGCCTGATTGGTGGGAGGGATGAGGAAGACGGGAGGAAGCGTGGAGTTATCGACGTCTTCGTGATGGGGACTTTTTGTCGAACATACGTCCAGGCTGCCGAGAGCGATATCTTGGCGCCAGTGCCTGCTGAGTGTTCTCATCTCGACTCTGTCCAGTTCTTGGAAGTGCCGGAGGGGGTCGAGGGGTGCGAGGAGTGTCTGGCGCTCGGGATGCGGTGGGTGCACCTGCGGATGTGTCAGACGTGCGGGCACGTGGGGTGCTGCGACAACTCCGAGGGGAAGCACGCGACGGCGCACTTCAAGTCGGTGGGTCACCCGATCGTCCGCTCCGCGCAGCCTGGGGAGGACTGGAGCTGGTGTTACGTGGACGAGGTGATGTTGCGGCTCAGTTGAGGTAGCCGCACTCGCGCGCCTCGCGGTGGAGGTCGTCGCGGAAGTCGGGGTGGGCGATGTCGATGAGGCGGCGGGTGCGCTCGGCGATCGAGGAGCCGCGGAGCTCGGCGACGCCGTACTCGGTGACGACGTGGTCGACGATGTTCTTGAAGGTGGTGACGGCGGCGCCGGGGTGGAGGCGGGGGACGATGCGCGAGGCGGTGCCGTCGCCGGTGGTCGAGTGGAGGACGATGAAGGCCTGGCCGCCCTCGGAGAGGACGGCGCCGCGGGCGAAGTCGGGCTGGCCGCCGGAGGAGGACCAGTAGTCGGATCCGAGGCTCTCGGAGGCGCACTGGCCGAGGAAATCGACCTCGATCGTCGCGTTGATCGCGTTGAAGTGCGGCTCCTGGGCGACCAGTTTCGGGTCGTTGGTCTGGTCGACCGGCCAGAACTCGACCCCCGGGTTTTCGGTGACGAACTCATACAGGCGGGCGGTGCCGCCGGCCGAGGTGGTGATCGCCTTGTTGCGGTGGGTGCGCTTGCGCGAGCCGGTCACCACGCCCGCCTCGATCAGGTCGACGAAGCCCGGCCCGAAGAGCTCGGTGTGGATGCCGAGCTCACGGTGGTCGCCGAGCAGGCCGAGGACGAGGTCGGGGATCGCGCCGATGCCGGCCTGGATCGTCGCCCCGTCGGGGATCCGCTCGGCGACCAGCTCGGCGATCTTGCGGTCCTCCTCCCGCCCGGCGCGCGGCGGCATCTCGACCAGCGGATAATCGGCCTCGCACCAGCCGAGGACCTGGCTGACGTGGATCTGGTTCTCGCCGAAGGTGCGCGGCATCCGCGCGTTCACCTCGACGAAGAAGGGCATCTCGCCGATCATCGCCGCCGAGTACTCGGAGTTGACGCCGAGGCTGAACCAGCCGTGCGCGTCGGGCGGCGAGACCGCGACGATCACCAGCGGATCGACCGCGGTGCGCCGCATCAGCGCCGGCACCTCGCTGAAGTTGTTCGGCACGAGGTCGCACTGGCCGCGGTGGAAGGCGTCTTTGTCGTGCGGGGAGAGGAACCAGGAGACGTGGCGGACGCCCTTCACTCTGCCTTCGATGTGGGGGCGGTCGCGGACCGGCAGCATCTGGTGGAGGCGCACCTCCTCGAGCCGGTCGGCGCCCGCCTCGATCGCGTCGACCACCGTCTTCGGTTCGCCGTTGGCGGCGCCGACGATGACGTCGCCGCCGAGCTTGATGTGGCCGAGGACGTCGGCGGCGTCGCGGCGCTTCTCGCGCAGCTGGTCGGCGATCGTCGCCACGGTCGCTCCTAGGCCTCGACCATCGGCGTCATCGCGTTGACCCCGGTCGCGGCGCGGCCGATGATCAGCTTCTGGATCTGCGAGGTGCCCTCGTACAGGGTCGTCACGCGGGCATCACGGAGGTAGCGCTCGACCGGATAGTCGTCGACGTAGCCGGAGCCGCCGTGGACCTGGATCGCGAGGTTGGCGCATTCGACCGCCGACTCGGTCGCGTAGACCTTGGCGACGGAGGTCTCGGTCGCGTTCGGCTTGCCTTCGTCCTTCAGCATCCCGGCGCGGTAGACCAGCATCCGCGCGGCGTCGCGCTTCAGGATCATGTCGGCGATCATCTCCTGGACGAGCTGGAAGCGGGCGAGCGGGACGCCGAACTGTTGGCGCTCCTTCGCGTAGCTGACGCTCGCCTCGACGCAGCCGTCCATGATCCCGACGCAGCCCGCGGCGACGCTGTAGCGGCCCGACTCGAGCGCGCTCATCGCGACCTTGAAGCCGTCGCCGACCTCGCCGAGCAGGGCGTCGTCGCCGACCTCGACGCCGTCGAGCGAGAGCTCCGCGGTGTCGGAGGAGCGCAGGCCGAGCTTGCCGTGGATCTCCTGGCTGGTGAAGCCCTCCGCGGCGGTCGGGACGATGAAGCAGGCGAGGCCCTTGTGCTTCTTCGCGGGGTCGGTCTGGGCGAAGATCAGGGCGAACTCGGCGGCGTTGCCGAGGCTGATCCACATCTTCTGGCCGCTGATCGACCAGCCGGAGTCGGTCTTCGTCGCGCGGGTGCGGAGGTTGGCGGCGTCGGAGCCGGTGTCGGGCTCGGTCAGGCCGAAGCAGCCGAGGCCCTCGCCGGAGCAGAGCCCAGGCAGCCAGCGCTGCTTCTGCTCCTCGGTGCCCCACTTCTCGATCGCCGAGCCGACCAGCGAGGTCTGCACGGAGACGACGGTGCGGGCGGAGGAGTCGGCGCGGCCGATCTCGCCGACGATCAACCCGTAGCCGATGTAGTCGAGGTTGCGGCCGCCGTAGGCTTCGTCGAGGATCGGGCCGAGGAAGCCGACCTCGCCGAGCTTGCGCGCCAGCTCGCGGTCGAAGCGTTCGGCGCGGTCGTTCTCCCGCACCCGCGGCAGGATCTCGCGGTCGGCGAACTCGCGCGCGGTTTCGGCGATCAGCTTCTGCTCGTCGCTGAGGTTGAAGTCCATTCCCTGCCTCCCTGCTGGTCGGTCGCTTTGACGGTCAGTTGACGGCCGCTTCGAGCTCCGCGTCGCGGGCGGCGGCGAAGAGCTCCTGCGCCTCGCGCGTGCGCGGGCCGGGCGCCGCGGGGAGGGCGACGCCGTCGATCGCGGCGACGGCCTGGATCTCGCGCGTGGTCGAGGCGAGGAATGCCTCCGAGGCCGCCTTCACCTCCTCGAGCTTCCAGGCGCCCTCCTCGACCCCGGGGATCGCCTTGAGGATGCGGTCGCGGGTGATCGACGCGAGCACGCCCTCGGCGAGCGCGGTGGTGCGCAGGGCGCCCTCGGCGACCCAGAAGATCGAGGAGGTCGGCGGCTCCAGGACGATGCCGTCGGGGCGGACCAGGAGCGCCTCGTCGGCGCCCGCTTCCTGGGCGAGGCGCGTCGCCAGCATGTTCGCCCCGTAGGAGAGCGACTTGACGCCGTTCAGGACGATCGTCGGCTGGTAGGTGACCGCGGCGACCTTGATCGTCTCGGCGTGGACCGGGACCGGCTCGGTGGCGGCGATGCGGCGCCCGCCGCGGGTGACGATCAGCCGCAGTTGGCCGTCGACCGGGCCGGCCGCGGCGAGCAGCGCCTCGATCTCGGCGCGCAGCGCCATCCGGTCGAACTCGAGGCGCAGCGCCGCGGCGGAGCGTTCCAGGCGGGCGATGTGGTCCTCGAGCGCGTACGGGCGGCCGGCGTAGAGGCGGACCACCTCGAAGGCGCCGTCGCCGCGGTAGAGGCCGTCGTCCTTCAGCCCGATCGTCGCCGCGGCGGTCGGCCCGATCCCCCCGTCGACGCTGGCCATCTCGGTGAAGCCCGTCGTCATGCGGGCGAGGCTACCTGACGCGCGCCGCGGCGGGCGTATGCTGGATTCGTGCTGCTTCTGCTGGGGACGGTCGCGGTTCTGCTCTTCCTCGTCGGCGTCATCGTCGTCGTCGGCCACTTCTACCCGGGCGACGACGCCGACCTCCTCGACTGGTTCCCGACCCGCTCCCCCGCGGTCGAGGTGCAGAACGAGCTCGACGACGTCCGCCAGATGCTCGAGGCGCAGAACGAGATGCGCCGCCGCCGCGGGGCCAAGGAATTGACCGAGGCCGATATCGAGCAAAGGGTGCGCGAGGACGAGGCGTGGAAGGCGCGGGTGCGGGGGCGGGGGTGTGGGGTGGGCTCGGGCCGTCCACAGGGGTTCGGGGCGCGGAAGGGGTGTCCTGGGCGCCTCATGGGGGTCCTGGCAGGCTGTGACCCCCATGAGGCGCCCAGGACG
>DASZUW010000309.1:0-3665 GCA_035547475.1 Solirubrobacterales bacterium | reverse complement strand
CCGCCGAGGCAGAAGGCGAGCAGCAGCTCGCGCGGCGAGGCGGGCGAGGAGAGCTGGTCGTGGATCGCGCCGAGGAACTTCTGCTGCAGGATCGAGGAGGAGTTGTTGCTGAACGCGTTGGTGGCGAAGGCCATCATGATCAGCCCGGGGATCACGAAGACGATGTATTCGATCCCGTGCAGTTCCTTGATCCGCGAGCCGAGCGCCCCGCCGAAGACGGAGATGTAGAGGAACGTTTCCAGCAGCGGCCCGCCCAGCGTCTGTTTCTTGATCTTCATGAAGCGCGAGACCTCGCGCCGCCAGAGGCTGAGGAAGCGGATCTGCCAGGTGCTCACGGTCGCTGCTCCGGGGGTCAGGCGGTGACGCCGCCCTCGACGTGCGAGCGCGAGAGCTCGCGCCGCCCGACCAGGGCAAGGTAGGCGTCCTCGAGGTTGGCGACGTCGTAGCGCTCGGCGAGCTCCTCGCTCGTCCCCTGCGCGGCAATCTGGCCGTCGGCGATGAAGGCGATCCGCCCGCAGAGCTGGTCGGCCTCCTCGAGGTAATGCGTGGTGAGCAGGATCGTGACCCCTTCGGCGTTGATTTTCTGCACGTAGTGCCAGAGCTCGAGCCGCAGCTCGATGTCGACGCCGGCGGTCGGCTCGTCGAGGATCAGCAGGCGCGGCCGGTGCATCAGCGCCCGCGCCAGGATCAGCCGCCGCTTCATCCCGCCGGAGAGGGCGCGGGTGCGCTCCTTCGCTTTCGCGGTCAGCGAGAAGGTCTCGAGCAGCTCCTCCGCCCGTTCCTTGCGATCGCGCTTGCGCATCCCGAAGTAGCCGCCGTGGAACTCCAGCGTCTCCTCGCAGGTCAGGAACTGGTCCAGGTTGACCTCCTGCGGCGCCAGCCCGACCGCCGCCCGCGCCTTCCCATAGTCGGAGATCGCGTCGTGGCCGAAGACGTGGATCTGGCCGCCGGTGGGCTGCGCCAGCCCGGTCGTGCAGTGGATCAGCGTCGACTTGCCCGCCCCGTTGGGGCCGAGCAGGCCGTAGAAGTCGCCCGGCTCGATCGTGATCGAGACGCCGCGCAGCGCCTCCACCCCGTTGGGGTAGCGTTTCTGCAGGTCGACGATCTCGAGCGCGGGCGCAGCCATCGACGCTCCAATCTATTGAGGCGGGGAGGTCGGCCGGCCGGTCGGCCCTAGGACGCGGAGCGGGCGACCGCCGTGAGGTGCGCGTTCAACCGCCGCATCGCCAGCTCGTAGGCGGGCGGGAAGTAGCGCTGGGCGAGGAACGCGAGGCGGACGTCGTTCGACGTGAAGACCAGGTAGCGGTCCCGCTCGATCCCCTCGACGATCTTCGCGGCGACGTGCTCGGGGCTGACCGCGCGCCGGGCGAAGCGCTCGCGCAGGGCGCGGACCTGGGGCGAGTCGGGGTCGGTGCCGCGGATGCGGGCGGTCTCGACCAGCGGCGTCGCGACGCCGCCGGGACACACGAGGCTGACGCCGATGCGGTGCCGCCGCAGGTCGAAGCGCAGGACCTCGGAGACGCCGCGGAGGCCGAACTTGGCGGCGCTGTAGGCGGCGTGCCAGGGGAGCCCGAGCAACCCCGCGGCGGAGGACACGTTGACGACGTGGCCGCCGCGCCGGGCCTCGATCATTGCCGGCACGAAGGCCTCCAGGACCGAGATCGGGCCGCGCAGGTCGACGTCGATCATCTGCTCCCAGTCGGAGTGGGCGAGCCGGTCGATCGTCCCCCAGGTCGAGACGCCGGCG
This sequence comes from Solirubrobacterales bacterium, assembly GCA_035547475.1. Lineage (GTDB taxonomy): Bacteria > Actinomycetota > Thermoleophilia > Solirubrobacterales > 70-9 > VAYN01. The sequence continues at coordinate 1,918 of DASZUW010000309.1, read as the reverse complement.
ACGTTCATCACCACGTCGACGCTGCCGTGCTCCGCCTGGACCCTGGCGGCGAGGCCGAGCACCGCGTCGTGGTCGGCGATGTCGAGCGCGTCGGCGCTCAGCACCGCGCGGCCCTCCGCTTCGACCAGGCGCGCCGTCTCCGCCAGCCCGGCGGCGTCGAGATCGGTGAGGTGGAGCTCGGCGCCGCGGCGGGCGGCGGCGAGGGCGGTGGCGCGGCCGATGCCGCTCGCCGCCCCGGTGATCACGCAGCGGCGCCGCAGCAGGCTCGGGACCGGCGGACGACGGCTCATCGCCCCGGCCCTCCCCGCGGCGGGTCGCGCCGCACGCCAAGGCTCGCCAGGGTCATCGCCAGCATCTCGTAGTGGCCGATCAGCAGGCAGAGCTCGATCAGCAGCGGCTCGTCGAGCTCGCTCGCCAATTCCGCCCACAGGGCGTCGCCGATCCGCCCGTCGGCGTGCATCTCGTCCGCCGCGCGCAAGAGCAGGCGCTGCCGCGGGGTCCAGGCCGGCGCGTCCGCGCCCGCCCGCACCAGCTCGACCTCCGCGGCGCTCAGCCCGGCCCGCCGGCCGAGCCGCTCGTGGTGGTCCCACTCGTAGTCGCAGCCGGTGTTGTGGGCGACCCGGAGGATCACCAGCTCGGTGTCGACGCGCGGCAGCTTGCCGCCCGGCATCAACCCACCCGCGAACCAGAGCCAGCGTCGAAACAGGCCGCGGTGCCGGGCCAGGGTCGTGAAGACGTTCGCCGGCCGGCCGCCGGTCGCTCGCCCGAGCACCCAGACGATCGCCGCGTTGACCCACCCGATCTGCTCGCGGCCCCCCGGCGCGATTCGCGGTTCCATCCCCCCACCGTACCTTCCCCGCACCCGTCCGCGCCGGTCCGTCCGACCTTAGGGGCCATATGTGGCCCCTACGGTCGGAAGGACTCCGGGTCGGGGCCGATATAAGTGGGGGCGTGGCCGGACCGCTCCTCGTCGTCGACGCGCCCTCGATGCTCTTCCGCGCCTTCTACGCGCTGCCGAAGACGATCACCGGCCCCGACGGCCGGCCGGTGAACGCGCTGCTCGGCACCGCGAACCTGGTCCTGCGGGAGGTCGAGCTGCACGGGCCGCGCGCCGTCGTCCTGTGCTTCGGCCCCGACGCCGCCGCCTACCGCACCGAGCTCTACCCGCCCTACCACGCCGAGCGCGAGGAGGCGATGCCCGACGAGCTGCCCCGCCAGTTCGAGCTGAGTGGGCCCTTCTTCGCGGCCTTCGGCTGGACGATCGCGACCAGCGAGGACCTCGAGGCCGACGACCTCCTCGGCACCCTGGCGCGGCGCGAGGCCGAGGCGGGAGGCCGGGCGCTGATCATGACCGGGGACCGCGACATGTACCAGTGCGCGGCGCCGGGCATCACCGTCCTCTACGTCCGCACCGGCGGCAAAGGCGCCGAAGAAGTCGACCCCGACGGGGTCCGCGAACGCTACGGCGTCGACCCCGATCAGGTCCCCGACTTCATCGCCCTGCGCGGCGACCCCGCGGACGGCCTCCCGGGCGCCAAGGGCGTCGGCCCGAAGACCGCGGCGGAGCTGCTGCGCGCGCACGGCTCCCTCGAGGCGATCCTCGACGGCGCGATCCGCGAGCGCCGCCCCAAGCTCCGCGCCGCCCTGCTCGAAGGCCGCGACGAACTCCTCGCCTTCAAGGAGATCGCGACGCTCCGCGACGCCGGCGTCGACCCGCCCCCCGACCGCGAGACCGACTGGGAAGGGGCCGCGAAAGCGGCGCTCGGGCTCGGGATGCGGAGGCTGGCGGAACGGCTGATCGAGATGCGGGGGTGAGGGGGCGGGACGGGGGGTGGGGCTCGGGCCTCCACAGCGCTTCGTATGGCGGGAGTGTGCCCTGGGCGCCTCATGGGGGTCCTGGCAGGCTGTGACCCCCATG
>DASZUW010000308.1:0-4608 GCA_035547475.1 Solirubrobacterales bacterium | reverse complement strand
CCGTCAGGGGTCGGCACGGCATCCGCGGCAGCTCGGACGGCCGCCCGCCCCCGCGCAACCGACGTCACCCACCATCTCCCCGCTGCTCGCAGAAGATCCCGTGGACCCGCTCGAGGACCCTTGCCGCCACCCGGAGTTCGTCGTCGTCAAGGCCCTCCAGGGCCTCTTGCCAGCGGCGCTGCCAGATCGCCTTGCGGGCCTCGACCTTGCGGCGGCCGCGGCGGGTGAGTTTGACGACGACGATGCGGCGGTCGGAGTCGGAGCGGGTGCGCTCGACCAGCTCGGCGTCGGTGAGGCCGTCGAGCATGCCGGAGACGGTGGCCGCGCTCGCCTCGACCGCGTCGGCCAGCTCGCCCGCGGACATCGGGCCGTTGGCGTAGAGCTCGATCAGGAGCTCGAACTGGGCGTGGCCGATTTCGTCGCCGCGGTGGGTGTCGCGGCCGCGGAGGCTACGGAGGCTGCGGAAGGCGCGGCGGAACGCGCCGCCGAGCTCGGCGATCGCGGCTTCGCGCTCCGCGCTGAGCGCGGGCGGGGCGGTGTCAGGCGCCGAGCGGCTCAACCTCGGCCTCCGCGAGCTCCTCGGCGGGCGACTCGGGCGCGGTGGGTTTCTGGTTCTCCGCCCGGAACAGGACGAGGACGGGGATCAGGGACGCGGCGGAGATGCCGAGCGCCCACCAGTAGGCGGTGCCGAAGGCGTCCGCCAGGTCGCCGGCGCTCGCCGCCCCCTTGCTCGCCTGCTGGAGGACGACGGCCAGCACCGCGGTGCCGATCGCGCCGCCGACCCGCTGCAGCACGTTCATCTGCGGCGTCGCGTCGGAGAGCTGGTCGGTGCGCAGCGAGGCGAAGGCGACCGTGGTCGTCGGGATGAAGGAGAGACCGATGCCGACGCCGCGCACGAGCAGCGTCGCGGAGATGCCGACGATCGAGGTGCTCGCGCCGACGAAGGCCAGCGGCACGGTCGAGACGCAGAGCAGCGTGACGCCGACCATGGCGACGCGACCGCCGCCGAAGCGCTGGGTGAGGCGCGCCGTCCACGGCGACACCAGCAGCATGCCGAGCCCCTGCGGGCCGACGAGGAGCCCGGTGACGATGACGCTCTCGTGGCGCACCTCCTGGTAGTAGAGCGGCACCAGGATCATCGCGCCGAAGAGCGCCGCGCCGAGGCCGAAGGTGGTCAGCGACGCCGCCGTGAAGACCTTGTTCGCGTACAGGCGCACGTCCAGCAGCGGGCGCTCGGTGCGCAGCGCGTGCCACCCGAAGACCACCGTGAGCAGGAGCCCGCCGACGATCGGCCAGAGGACGATCGGTGCGCTGAAGCTTTCCTTGGTCGCGATTTCCGAGAGCCCGAAGACGACCAGCGGCATGCTGGTGACGAGCAGCACCAGGCCGATCCAGTCGAGCTTGCCCGCCTCGCCGAGCTCCGATTCGGGGAGCATCCGCCAGCCGAGGATCAGGGCGACGATCCCGATCGGCACGTTGACGAAGAAGATCCACGACCAGTGCAGGTTCTCCAGGATCAGGCCGCCGACGACCGGCCCGAGGATCGGCGCCAGCATCGCCGGCATCACCGTGACGCTCATGACCTTGCCCATCGGCTTCGGTCCCGAGACCTCCGCCATGATCATCTGCGCGACCGGCATGATCATGCCGCCGCCGACGCCCTGCAGGACGCGGAAGAGGATCAGCGACGTGCTCGAGGTGGCGAAGCCGCAGAGCGCCGAGCCGAGCGTGAAGAGAACGATCGAGGAGAGGTAGACGCGCTTTGCCCCGAAGCGGCGCGCCGCCCAGCCGGTCAACGGGATCACGGCGGCAAGCGCCAGCAGGTAACCGGTCGCCACCCACTGGATCTGGGCCAGCGTGCTGTGCAGGTCTTCGGCAAGGTCCCGGATCGCGACGTTGACGATCGTCGTGTCGAGGATCGACATGATCATGCCGACGATCACGACGCCGACGATCTTCCAGATGTAGGGCTCGATCCGGTCTTCGGCGGAGGGCATGAGGCGGCGAAAGATTAGGGACCGAAGGGAATCGCGTCAAGGCGCGCCGTCGCGCCAGGCGCGCGGCTCACGTCTTTAGGTTCGGCTTCGCAACTCTTTAGAAACAAGTTCGCGAGCGTTTAGGGCACGGCGAGCGGGCGGCGCGAACCTGTCTCCCATGCCCAAGCAAAAGAGAAGTCACCCGTTCGGCTCTGCCCTCCTGGGCGGGGCAGTCGTCGCCGTCCTCGCCGTGCTCGCCTTCGCGACCGGGCTCGTGTCGACGGGCGGCGGTTCCACCACGACCCGCGAAGTGGTGCGCGCCTCCGGCACCACCCCGGCCGCCGCCGTCACCGCCGACGAAGAAGGCGGCAACACCGTCAACCAGATCTACAAGGCCGACGCGAACGGCGTCGCCTTCATCGAATCGAAGATGGCCGAAGGGGTCGCCTCCGGCTCCGGCGTCGTCCTCGACGACGAAGGCCACGTCCTCACCAACAACCACGTGGTCGAAGGCGGCGAAGCGATCCGGGTCTCCTTCGAATCCGCAGGCCGGATGTACGACGCCGAAGTCGTCGGCACCGAACCGAACTCCGACCTCGCGCTGCTGAAGGTGCAGGCGCCCGCCGCGAAGCTCCACCCGTTGACGCTGGGCGACTCCTCCAAGGTCGAAGTCGGCGACCCGGTGGTCGCAATCGGCAATCCCTTCGACCTCCAGCGGACCGTCACCAGCGGCATCGTCTCCGCCCTGCAGCGCGAGATCACCGCGCCCGACGGGGTGAAGATCGACGACGTGATCCAGACCGACGCGGCGATCAACCCGGGCAACTCGGGCGGTCCGCTGATCAACGCGGCGGGCGAAGTGATCGGCATCAACTCGCAGATCCTCACCGGCGGCGAAGGCTCCGAGGGCAACGTCGGCATCGGCTTCGCGATCCCGATCGACACGGCCAAGGAAGAGATCGCGAAGCTCGAGTCGGGGACGGCCAACGAACACGGCTTCCTCGGGATCACCGGGGCGACGATCACCCCCGAACTGGCGCGGGCCTTCAACCTGCCGGTCGAAGAAGGCGTCCTCGTGCAGCAGGTCGAGGAAGGCGGCCCGGCAGCGGTCGCCGGCATCCAGGGAGCGACCACTGCGGCGGAAGTCGAAGGGCAGCAGTTCGGCCTCGGCGGCGACATCATCACCGCCATCGACGGAGAAAAGATCGCATCCACCGAAGATCTGGTGAAGACGATCTCCGACGCCCACGCCGGGGAAACGGTCGAAGTGACCGTGGTCCACGGCGGACGGACCGCGACGGTGAGCGTGACGCTCGCCGAACGCCCCGCCACCTCGGCGGGATAAGACGGCGGGCGTCCTCGCGACGCCCTCCTCCGAAGCCACCCACGAAGCCCCGGTGTCCCCGCCCCGTCCGGCGGGGCGCCGGGGAGCTTCGGTTTAGGGTTCGACCCGATGGCCGGACTGAGCGAGACCGAGGCGGCGCGTCGGCTCGCCGCGGCAGGCCCGCGACAGGAGCAGCGGACGAGCCGCTCCTACCTCTCGATCGCGATCGCCAACACGTTCACGGTCTTCAACCTGATCCTCGCCGGGTTCGGGATCGCGACGATCGTCTTCGGCAACCCCAAGGACGCGCTCTTCCTCGGGATCTTGGTCGCCAACGTCGCGATCGGCACCTTCCAGGAGGTGCGGGCGAAGCGGGCGCTCGACAAGCTCGCCGCGCTCGTCGTCGCCAAGGCGACGGTGGTGCGCGACGGGGCGGCGCGGCAGGTGCCGCTGGAGGAGGTCGTGGTCGGGGACCTGGTGCGGGTCGGGAGCGGCGACCAGCTCCCCGCCGACGGCAGGCTGGTGCGCGCGGAGGGGCTGGCGCTCGATGAGTCCGACCTCACCGGCGAGTCCGAGCCGGTGGTGCGGCGGGTCGGCGACGAGGTCTTCTCCGGCACCTTCGCGCTGGAAGGTGAGGGCGATTTCGAGGCGACCGCGGTCGGCGCCGCGAGCCACGCCGCCCAGCTGACCGCGACCGCGCGCGCCTTCCGCCATCCCCGCTCGCCGCTGGAGAAGGCGATGGACCGGCTCCTGATCATCATGGTCGGCTTCATGGCGCCGCTCGGGATCGGCCTGGGGATCTCCCTGGCGGTGCGGAACGTGAGCCAGTCCGACGCAGTCGAGACGCTCACCGCGGGAATCGTGAACATCGTCCCCGAGGGGCTGATCCTGCTCGTCTCGCTGACCGCGGCGGTGACGGCGGCGAAGATGGCGCGCCACGGGATCCTCGCCCAGCAGCTGAACGCGATCGAGTCGCTCGCCTCGGTGTCGGTGATGTGCACGGACAAGACCGGGACGCTGACCGAGGCCTCGCTGCGGGTGGTCGAGCTGATCCCGGCGCCGGGGGTGGGCGACGCCGAGCTCGCGGGCGCGCTCGGGGCCTACGCGGCGAGCGCCCCGGCGCGCAACTCGACCCTGGAGGCGATCCACGCGGCGGGGCTCGGCGACGGGGTCGCGGCGGTGGCGCCGACGGCGGTCGTCCCCTTCTCCTCCCGGCGCCGCTGGAGCGCGCTCGAGCTGGACGGCCGGCGGCTGGTCCTGGGCGCGCCGGAGGCGCTGTTGGGAGCGGCGGAGCCCTCGGAGGACGGG
>DASZUW010000307.1:0-3386 GCA_035547475.1 Solirubrobacterales bacterium | reverse complement strand
GATGACCAACATCGCCTCGCGCGGCGCCACCATGGCGGTCGACTGGGAGCGGCGGATCGACTTCGACCGCCTCCGCTCCGAGCGCCTGGAGCGCGCCCGGGCGGCCCTGCGGGCCACCGACCTGGGCGCCCTGCTGCTGTTCGACCCCAACAACATCCGCTACGTCACCTCCACCCACATCGGCGAGTGGGCCCGTGACAAGAACGCCCGCTTCTGCCTGCTGCCCCGCGAGGGCGAGCCGGTCCTCTGGGACTTCGGCTCGGCCGCCCGCCACCACCAGCTCTACGCCCCCTGGCTGCCGGCGGCGAGCTTCCGCGGCGGGGTCAGCCCGATGCGCGGCGCGATGCCCGACCACACCGGCGTCCCCGACCGCCTCGCCGCCAACGTCCACCACGAGCTGCGCGAGCGCGGCCTGGAGGCCGAGGAGCTCGGCATCGACATGACCGACATGGTCGCCCTCGCGGCCCTGCAGCGCGCCGGGATCCACACCACCGACGGCTCCCAGGCGATGCTGGCCGCCCGCGCGATCAAGACCGACGAGGAGATCGCCCTGCTCGACCACGCGGCGGCGATCGTCGACGCCGCCTACGAGCGGATCTACGAGATGCTGCGCCCCGGGGTGACCGAGTCGCAGGTCGTCGCCGAGGCCCAGCGCCTGCTCTTCGAGCTCGGCTCCGAGCAGGTGGAGGCGATCAACGCGGTCTCCGGCGACCGCTGCATCCCCCACCCGCACGTCTTCAGCGACCGCCTGCTGCGCCCCGGCGACCAGGCCTTCTTCGACATCATCCACTCCTTCATGGGCTACCGGACGTGCTACTACCGCACGTTCTCGGTGGGCGGCGTCAACCAGGCCCAGCTCGACGCCTACCGGCGCTGCCGGGAGTGGCTCGAGGAGGCGATCGCGCTGGTGCGCCCCGGCGCCACCACCGCCGAGATCGCCGCCGTCTGGCCGACCGCGCAGGAGCTCGGCTTCCCCGACGAGGAATCCTGCTTCGGCCTGCAGTTCGGCCACGGCCTCGGCGTCGGCCTCTACGAGAGCCCGATGATCAGCCGCCTGCACTCCCTCGACCACCCGGTCGAGATCGAGGAGGGCATGGTCTTCGCCCTGGAGACCTACTGCCCGGCCGGCGACGGGGTCTCGGCGGCGCGGATCGAGGAGGAGGTGGTGGTCACCGCCGAGGGGTCGCGCCTGCTCACCCGCTTCCCCGCCGAGGAGCTGCTGGTGGCCGGCAGGCAGTACGTGAGGGGGGCCGACCTGGCCCGCGAGACCGAGACGGTGGGGGTGTGACGTGTTGAACGACGCTGTCAGGAGAGTCCGCGAAGTCGGCACCCCGGCTTCCACGGTGATCATCTGCGGGACGATCCTGCTCTTCATCGCCAGTGCCCTGATCGAGCCTTCGAGCGTCAAATCCGGCGCGCTGAAGGGCATGCTCCCGTTCGCCGCCGTGCTGGCGATCATCGCGATCGGTCAGACCCTGGTGGTCCAACAGGCGGGCATCGACCTCTCGATCCCGGGGACAGTCTCGCTGATCGTCGTGATCATGACCCACTATCCGGCGGGCGACTCGGGCAAGCTGCCGGGCGCGATCCTCATCTCCTTCGGCGTCGCGATCGCCGCCGGCCTGCTCGCCGGGATCATCATCAGCAAGGTCGGCATCACCGCGATCGTCGCCACCCTGGGGATGAACGCGCTCGCCTTCGGGCTCGACATCCAGGTGTCACACGGCGGGCTCACCCAGGCGACGACGCCCGACCTGCAGCACTTCGCCTCCGGTTCGCTGTTCGGGATCCAGAGCTCGGTGCTGATCGCGATCGCGATCACCGCGATCGTCGCCATCCTGGTGAAGCTGACCGTCGTCGGCCGACGCTTCGAGGCGGTAGGGGCGAACCCCGCCGCCGCCCGCGCCTCCGGGATCACCCCCGGCCGTTACCAGATCGGTGCCTACGTGGGGGCCAACGTCCTCTACTGCTGCGCCGCGATCCTGCTCGCCGGGATCATCCACTCGCCGAGCGCGTTCCAGGGAGAAACGTACCTGCTGCCCTCGGTGGCGGCGGTGGTGCTCGGCGGCACCTCGCTGCTGGGTGGAAAAGGAAGCGTGGTCGCGACCGCGATCGGCGCCCTCTTCCTCACCCAGCTCGACCAGTTCGTCTTGACGACCGGAATCAACGCCGCCGTCCAGTACCTGGTGCAGGCGGCGGCCCTGGCCGCCGGGGTGGCGATCTACATCGTCCCCTGGGGTCGGGTCCGGAAACGATTCACCGACACCTTTGCCGGCGGGCGCGGGGGCCCGTCGACGGAGACCGCCGCCCCGACGTGATCGGGCCGGCGCGCAGCGTTGGATCCTGCCACCCGGCGGGGTTCTTGGGACTCCCCTGACCAAGAGCACAAGGAGGAAGTGGTTACTGATGATGGGACGATTGGCGCCCTCGCGCGCCCTGTTGATCGCCCTCGCGATGGTGGTCGCGGCACTCGCGCTGGCCGCCTGCGGCGGCGGCTCGAGCTCGAGCGGTTCGAGTGAATCCCCGGTCGCCGCAAGCGAAGGCACCGGCGGCGAGACGGAAGCGGGCGAAGAAGGCGCGTCCGGCGGCGAAGAAGCCGGCGGCGAAGAAGGCGAAAGCCAGAACACCGCCGCGGGCGGCATCCCGTCCTGGTGCGGACCCGAAGAAACCTCGCTCGCGCTCGCCGACGAGTTCGGTGACAACAACTGGCAGAAGATCACCCGCAAAGAAGCCGAAGACGAAGCGGCGGAATGCCCCAGCGTCACCGAATTCAAATACACCGACGGCCAGGGCAACACGCCGAAGGCGATCTCCGACCTCGAAGGCCTGACCGCGGAAGGCACCGGCGCGATCGTCGACTTCCCGCACGACGGCAAGGTGATGCTGCCGGCGATCACCAACGCCTACAAAGCCGGCGTCACGATCGTCCCCTACCGCGTCTTCCCCGGCGGCGAAGCGGGCGTCAACTACAACAACTACGTCAGCACCGACTTCAAAGAAGCCGGACAGCTCTGGGGCGAATGGCTGATGAAGGTGCTGAAAGGCAAAGGCAAGGTGCTGACCCTCGGCGGCCCGGCGGCCAACTCGCAGTCGACCGAAGAGTACGAAGGGCTGGCGGAAGCCATCGAAGGCTCCGAAATCGAACTGTTGGGCGAACAGCCCTACACGGTGACCGAATGGGAACCGGCGAAAACGCAGCAGGTGATCTCCGCCGCGCTCGCCAAGTATCCGGAAATCAACGCGATCACGACGGACTTCGGCGCCGCGCTCGCGAGCTCGTTCTCCGCCTTCGAACAGGCCAACCGGGAAATCCCCGCGATCGCCACCGAGGACTCGAACGAACTCGGGTGTGACCAGAAGAAAGACGGGTTCCCGCTGTTCACCGT
>DASZUW010000306.1:0-5523 GCA_035547475.1 Solirubrobacterales bacterium | reverse complement strand
CGAAAAGTCCTGATATAGAGGACTTTTCGGCCCATCGACTGGGGAGGCATGAGGATTCGGCCGCCACCGTCGGTCCCCGGCGCCCGCCGTCCTACGCCGTCGCGTCCGCCCCGAGGTAGGCGTTCGCGAGTCGGGGGTCGTCCTTGATCTTTTCGGCGGTGCCTTTGAAGACGATGCGGCCCTCTTGGAGGACGTAGGCGCGGTCGACGGCGCGGAGAGTCTCGACGGCGTTCTGCTCGACGACCATGACGGCGACGCCGCGGTCGGCGAGGACGCGGAGCACGCGCATGAGGCGTTGGACGACGATCGGGGCCAGGCCGGTGGAGGGCTCGTCGAGGATGAGGAGGCTGGGCTCGCGCATCAGGGCGCGGCCGATCGCGACCATCTGCTGCTGGCCGCCGGAGAGGGAGCCGGCGTTGCGGGCGCGCAGGGGCCGGAGCTCCTCGAAGAGCTCGAGAACCTCGGCGAGGAGGCGCTCGGTGGTCTCGCCGCGCCAGTCGACGGCGCCGAGGCGGAGGTTGTCCTCGACCGAAAGCTCGGGGAAGAGCTCGCGGCTCGAGGGGACGTGGCTGACGCCCATCCGGGCGACGACGTGGGCGGGCTTGCCGGCGATCGAGGCGTCCTCGAGCGCGACCTTCCCCTCGTGCACGGTGCAGGCGCCGGTCAGCGCCCGGCAGAGGGTCGTCTTCCCCGCCCCGCTCGCGCCGAGCACGCCGATGAACTCGCCCGGCTCCAGCCGCAGGTCGACGTTCCAGAGGACGCGGACCTGGCCGTAGCCGGCGATCAGGTCCTCGACCACCATCGCCCTCCCGGGCGGGGCGGCGAGCCGGGCGACGGCCGGGGCCTCGGCGGCGCGCGGCGCCTCGTCCTCGGGCTCGCCGTGCCCCTCGGCCACGGCGCCGGTCCCGAGGTAGGAGTTCACGACCTCCTCGTGCGCGAGCACCTCGTCGGGCGTCCCCGCGGCGACGACCTTGCCGAAGTCGAGCGCCACCATGCGGTCGGCCAGGTCGCGCACCGCCGAGAGCACGTGCTCGACCGCGACCACCCCTTCGACGCCCCATTCGCGCAGCGCCGCCACCGCGCCCGCCACCTCCACGATCTCCTCGCTGCTCATCCCGGCCAGCGCCTCGTCGAGCAGGATGACCCGCGGGCGGGTGGCGACGACGCGGGCGATCTCGACCCGCCGCCGCGTCCCCGGGCCGAGCCGCTCGACCGTCTCGTAGGCGACGTCGGTGAGGCCGAGCGCCTCGACGATCAGCCAGGCCCGGTCCTGGGCCTCCGCCCGGCCCGAATCGAGCAGGCTGCCGAGCAGCACGTTCTCCCAGACCGTCAGCTGGTTGGCGAGCCGCGGGATCTGGAAGGTGCGGCTGATGCCGGCGCGGGCGAGCCGCGTCGCCTCCAGCCGCGAGACGTCCTCGCCCGCCAGCCGCACCGTCCCCTCGCTGGGGACGTACCCGCTGATCGCGTTGAAGAGCGTCGTCTTGCCCGCCCCGTTGGCGCCGATCACGGCGACGAACTCGCCCGTCGCGACGCTGAGGTCGACGCCGTCGACGGCGGTGACGCCACTGAACTTCACCGTCACGTCGCGCGCCTCGAGCAGCGGCGCGTGGACGCGCGCCGCCCCGTTGCCGCCGAACCGGCGCAGCCAGCCCGGCCCGACCGCCAGCCTCGGCTCCCGCCCGCGCCGGCGCCGCAGCATCACCTCGCGCCGCAGGATCCCCACCCGGTTCAACAGGCCGACGATCCCGCCCGGCGTCAGCGTGACGATGACGACGATCAGCAGCCCGAGCGCGATCTCGACTTCGCGCGCCGCGTTGTCCGCGAACTGGGTGACGATCGCCTGCGCGACGCCGGTGCCGATCACCGGCCCCCACACCGTGCCGACGCCGCCGATCAGCGTGTAGACGATCGACTGGGTGTTGACGGAATCCGAGAAGGCCGTGGTCGGGGTGAGGAAGCCCGCGTTCAGCGACGCCACCGCCCCCGCCATCCCGGCGAGCGCGGCGCCGATCACGAACATCGAGAGCTTCACGTTCATCGTCCGCACGCCGAGGACCTTCACCGCGTCCTCGTCGGCGCCCAGCGCCTGCGCGCGCAGGCCGAGCCGCGAGTGGGCCAGCGCGTAGGCGACCGCGATCGAAATCAGCGCCGCCACCACCGCCAGCAACACCACCGTGTTGAATTCCGAGATCAGCGGCAGCGCCATGCCCTGGCCCTTGCCGACCCAGCCGAGGTTGGTGGCGATGATCAGCAGTGCCAGGTAGAGGGCGAGCGTGCCGAGCGCGAAGTAGATCCCGCGCAGGCGCAGCAGCACCGAGCCGATCGGCACCGCGGCGATCGCGCTCACCACGATCGACAGCACCACCGCCTCCTGCCAGCCGAGCCCCGCCTTTTCGGTGAACACCGCGGTCGCGTACGCGCCGATCCCGTAGAAGGCGACCTGCCCGAACGAGAAGTAGCGGGTGTACCCGCTGATGACGTTCCACGAGTACGCCATCACCACGATCACCGCGCTGTTGACGACGATCGTCTGCAGGTACCGCGAGCCCTCGTTGTAGGCGTAGAGGCCGAACGCGACCACCAGCACGGCCATCACCAGATCGCCGCGCAGCAGGGAGCGGAGGCGAAGCTCAGGCAAGGCTGAACCTCCTGCCGCGGGTGCGGGCCAACATCACGATGAGGAGCAGCACGTACGGCGCCAGCGAGGACGCGGTGCCGCTCCAGTAGTAGGAGGTGAAGGAGGTGACCAGCGCGAGCGTGATCGCGCCGACGAAGGCCCCCGCGTAGTTGCCGAGCCCGCCCAGCGCGATCATCACGAAGGCGAGCACGGTGTAGTTCAGCGCCGAGGTCGGCGCGATCGTCGACTGGAAGATCGTCAGCCCCCCGGCCAGCCCGGCGAGCGCCGAGCCGAGGGTGAAGGCGATCCGCTTGGTGACGGTGGCGTTGATGCCGCACACCTCGGCGCCCGCCTCGCTCTGCGCGGTGGCGATCACCCGCTTGCCGGAGGCCGTGCGCCGCAGCCAGTACATGACCGCCAGCGAGCAGCCGACGCCGATCACCGCGGCGATCACCGCCGCCTTGCCGAAGTGCAGCGAGCCGATCGACCAGGCGCCCTGCAGGTCGGGCAGCGACACGTAATCGGCGCCGAAGGCGAGCGCGCTGACGTTCACCAGCACCAGCGAGACGCCGTAGGTCGCCAGCAGCGAGAGCAGCTCGGCGTCGTACCCGGTCACCCTGATGCGGCTCAGCGCCACGGTCTGGGTGGCGAAGCCGATCGCCGCCACGGCCAGCACCGCGAGGATCACGGCGGGAACCCCGCCGAGCCCCGCACTCTGGTCGAGCCAGTACACGAAGAGCCCGGCGAAGATCACCATACCGCCGTGGGCGAAGTTGACCACCCGCAGAACCCCGAAGATGAGGTTCAGCCCCACCGCCAGCAGGAGGTAGGTCCCGGCGAGCAGCAGGCCGTTGACGATCAGCTGTGGGATCAGCATCGGCGCGCCTCCTCTCGGGGCTTCCGGATCAGGAGCCCGTGTAGGGGGTGATCACCTTCGCCTGCGCCACTTCCTCCGGATAGATCAGCTTCGGCGTGCCGTTCTGGTTCTGGTACAGGTACTCCTTGTAACCGGTGGAGATCGCTTCACTTTCGTCGAGTTTGAATTCACCCAACACGGTTTCGAAGGTCGATTCGTAGAGCGTGTCGAGGACCTTCTGCTGTTCGGTCGACTTCGCCTTTTCCACCGCGTCGCCGAGCGCCTGCACCGCGGCGTAGTTGTTGGCGGCGTGGTAATCGGGCGCTTCGCCGAACATCTTTTCGTAGGTCTTGATGAATTCCGGGTTGCCCTCGGTATTGAAGCTGGGGTCCCAGCTGGTGTTGGAGATGACGAGATTGGCCAGGCCACCGACCGAGCTCGCGTACTTCTTTTCCGACGGCGCGATGGTGAGGCCGAACACCTTCGGCGTGTACCCCACCTGGCTCAGGGCGCGGGTCAAGGAGACGCCGTCGCTGAAGAAGGAGCAGGAGGCGAGCGCTTCGGCGCCGCTTCCCTTCACCGCCTCGATGGTGGAGTTGAAGTCCGCTTCTTCGGAGTAGGAGCTCGAGTAGGCGACCTTGAGGCCGATTTCCTCGGCTTCTTCTTCGATGCCGCCCATGCAGGCTTCGCCGTAGGCGTTGTTGACGCCGAGGACGGCGAGGCTCTTGTAGCCGGCTTCCTTCACCACGCTCGGGAAGCCGTCCATGTTGTGGTCGGCGCCGGGCTCGTCCATGATCGCCCACTTGCTGCCCGAGACGATCGGCAGCGCCGTCTCCGGGTCGAGCATCACGTACTGGTAGCGGGTGGCGACGGCGCCCGCCGCCGCGGCGAGGTCGGGGGCGTACGGCCCGATGATGAAGTCGACGTTTTCCTGGGTGATCAGCTTCTGGTAGGCCTGCTGGGCTTTCGAGGCTTCGCTGCCGTCGTCGATCACCTTCAGCTCGAGTTCGCGCCCGAGCCAGCCGCCGTGTTCGTTGGCGGCCTGGACGGCGGCTTCGACGCCGCGCAGGGAGAGGATGCCGTCGACCGCGTAGGGCCCGGTCTTCGACGCGCTCATGCCGATGACGAGCGGGCCGCTGCCTTCGCCGCCGCCTCCGCCACCGCCGCCGCCAGAGCCTTCACCGCTCGACGACCCGCAGCCGACGACCACCGCGGTGACCGCCACGGCCGCCGCTACCCAGAAGATGCGCTGCTTCCACGAGGACATCCCGACCCTCCTATGTCTCCCTTCGGCCGCTCCGACCACCTTCCCGTGGCCGGGCCACGGCCCGATTGTCCTCTGGACTCTACAGGATTGTCTAACATTCTGCTCGTCAGTCGCCGGTTTGTCCGATAAGCTGTTCACCCGATGTCAGCGCTGCCCGAACTCGTCCTCGTCCACGGCGCCTGGCACGGCGCCTGGGCCTGGGAGCAGCTCCTGCCGGTGCTCGCCGAGCGCGGCTGGACGGCCGGGGCCGTCGAGCTGCCGAGCGCCGGCTCCAAGGCCGGGGTGGCGGCCGACGGCGAGGCGCTGCGGGCGCGGCTCGACGCGACGCCCGCGCCGAAGGTCGTGGTCGGCCACTCCTACGGCGGCACCGTCATCACCCAGGCGGGCGCCCACGACACCGTCGTCGGCCTCGCCTACGTCTGCGCGGCGCGGCCCGACGTCGGCGACGTCGTCTGGAAGGACCCCCACTCGCCCGAGGAGGTCCCCTACTGGATCCGGGTCGACGACGAGGAGGAGGCCTGCTTCGTGGAGGACTCGCGGAAGATCCTCTACAACGACTGCCCCGAGGAGATCGTCGCCGCCGCCCAGGCCCGGCTCCGCGGCCAGTCGCTCGCCTCGTTCCTCGAACCGGTCACCGCCGCCGCCTGGCGCGAGCGCCCCTACGCCTATCTGATCTGCGAGATCGACAACTGCGTCCCCGCCGAAGCCCAGGAGGAGCTCGCCGAGGGCGCCGGCCACATCGAGCGCCTCGAGGCGAGCCACTCACCCTTCATGTCCCGCCCC
>DASZUW010000305.1:0-3408 GCA_035547475.1 Solirubrobacterales bacterium | reverse complement strand
GTCAGACACGCTGGCGCGCTCCCGTGCCGTTCCTGCCGCTGCGGTGGATCGTCTCGAACTCCTCGAGCGAGATGCCCGAGCCGACGGCCACGCAGGTGAGCGGCGACTCTGCCAGTTGGCAGGGCATCTGGCACTCGTCGTGGAGGCGCTGTTCCAGTCCTTGCAGGAGGGCGCCGCCGCCGGCCAGGGTGATGCCGCGATCCATGATGTCACCGGCGAGCTCCGGGGGCGTCTGGTCGAGCGTCTCCTTGACCGCGGAGACGATGTGGCCGACCGGCTCTTCGAGCGCTTCGCGGACCTCCTCGGAGGACAGTTCGATCGTCTTCGGCAGGCCGCTGACCAGGTCCCGGCCGCGGATCTCGGTGCGGACCTCGGTCGGCAGCGGCGCCGCCGAGCCGGCCTCGAGCTTCACCTCCTCGGCGGTCTGCGCGCCGATCGCCAGTTTGTAGTGGTTTTTGCAGTGGGTGACGATCGCCTCGTCGAGCTCGTCGCCGCCGACCCGGATCGACTGCGAGACGACGATGCCGCCGAGGCTGATCACCGCGACCTCGCTGGTGCCGCCGCCGATGTCGACGATCATCGAGCCGGTCGGCTCGGCCACCGGCAGGCCGGCGCCGATCGCCGCCGCCATCGGCTCCTCGATCAGGTAGGCCTGGCGCGCGCCCGCCGAGAGGCAGGCCTCCTCGACCGCCCGCTTCTCCACCCCGGTTACCCCGGAGGGCACGCAGACGACGACCCGCGGGTGCGCGAAGCGGTTCGAGTGCACCGACTGGATGAAGTGCCGCAGCATCTGTTCGGTCACCTCGAAGTCGGCGATCACGCCGTCCTTCAGCGGCCGGATCGCGGTGATGTTGCCGGGCGTCCGCCCGATCATCCGCTTCGCCTCGGAGCCGACCGCGTGCACCTGGCCGGTCTGCGTGTCGATCGCGACCACCGAGGGCTCCGAGAGCACGATGCCGCGACCACGCACGTAGACCAGCGTGTTGGCGGTGCCGAGGTCGACCGCCATGTCGCGGCCGCCCAGCCGAAAAAGTCGGGTGAACCAGCTCAAAGTTCAGTCGTTCGAGTAGGCACAGCGGTCCATGATTCCAAACGCGCCAAATCGAACCGACGTCGCCTCCGAAGGCGCAGAAAATCCGTCGCTTGCAGGATTAATTTCCGCTCGCGGGGCGCTAATGCGGCGCTTAAGAGCGGGTCGCAGACGGGGCGGGTGCCCCCGAAACGCTGCGTGTATTACCCGCCCCATAGGAGGGGTAATACACGCAGCGCGGTCGTGACTCTGTGCGACGCCCCCGCACCCCCTACCGCCCCTCGAACAACTCCGGCGCCAGCTCCGCCAGCAAGCCGACCGGCAGCCCGACCACGTTCGAGACGCTTCCCTCCAGCCGCTCGACCAGGGTCGAGCCCAAGGTCTGGATGGCGTAACCGCCGCTGCGGCCCCGCCACTCGCCGAAGTCGACGTAGCGCTGCTTCTCGGCGTCGGGGATGGGCTTGAAGACGACCTCGGAGCGTTCGAGGCCGGAGCGCTCCTCGCCGTTGGCGTCGAGGACGACGAGGCCGCTCATGACGGTGTGGGCGCGGCCGCTCATGCGGTCGAGGTAGCGGCGGGCGTCGGCGGCGTCGGTGGGCTTGCCGAGGACCTCGCCGTCGAGGACGACGTCGGTGTCGCAGGCGATGACGAGGGCGCCCGGCGGGCGATCGACGGCGCGCGCCTTGCGGCGCGCGTTCTCGATCACGAGGAATTCGGGATCGCCGGCGTCGAGCTCCGCGACCCCGGGCACGAGGAGGTCGAACTCGAAGCCCAGCTTGGCGAGGATCTCGCGGCGCTGGGGCGAGCCCGAGGCTAGGACAACTCGGGGAACCAGATGCCGATCTCGCGCTCGGCCGACTCGTCGGAGTCGGAGCCGTGCACCATGTTGAAGGTCACCTCGAGGGCGAAGTCGCCGCGGATCGAGCCGGGCGCGGCCTCGACCGGGTTGGTGGCGCCGATGAGCTGGCGCGCGGCCGCGACCGCCTCGGGGCCCTCCAGCACCATCGCCACCAGCGGGCCGCCGGTGATGAAGCTGACCAGCTCACCGAAGAAGGGCTTCTCGGCGTGCTCGGCGTAGTGCTGGTTGGCGATCTCCTCGGTCGCCGTCATCAGCTTGAGGGCGGCGATCTTCAGGCCCTTGCGCTCGAAACGGGCGATCACCTCGCCGGTCAGGTTGCGCTCGAAGGCGTCAGGCTTGACGAGGATCAGGGTCCGGCTCACGTCGTGGGCTCCTTTGTTTTTGTTCGGTGGTCGGCGCCTCTTTCGGCGAGGCGCTGCGGGCGCCGCCTTTGGCGGAGCCCGAAGGTTTGGGCGCGGCCGAGCCGGCCCGCTGTTTCGGCCCGGCTTTGGGCGCTTTGCGCGGGCGGCGGCGCGGTTCGGCACCGGTTTCCTCGAGCTCGCGTTCGCGTTCGCGTTCGCGCTCGGCCTCCGGCCGGCGGCCGCGGCGGCGGGGCTGCGGCGAGCGTTCGCCGGCGAGCGCGGTCTCGCAGAACGGGCAGAGGCTCCAGCGCGGGTCGACCGGTTCGCCGCAGGTCGGGCACGGGTCCTTCAGCCGGCGCTGGCAGTTGGGGCAGCGCAGGTAGTTCTTCTCGACCGGGTATTCGCAGTTCGGGCAGGTCTGCTCGCGCAGCTGGCGCACGCGGAGCTCGGCGGCCCTGATCTCCAGTTCGCGCTCGTGGGCGTCCTCGAGGAACTCGGGCGGGCGCACGATCGTGTAGATGATCGTCCCGATGTAGGGGAAGAACGAGGCGATGGTGGCGCAGGCGACCAGGAACGGATCGGAGATGCGGCGGCGCGCGTCGAGGAACGTGTAGACGATCAGCGCCAGCCAGACCACGATCAGCAGGAGCAGGACGAGGGTCGCGGCCAGGTTGAGGCCCGAGTTGGTGATTCCGAAGATAGCTAGTGCCATGAGGGTGTACCCCCTTTCGGGGATGGGGTCGCGCAGTGTATTCGCCGTCCTGGCGTCCGATCCTGTTCGGCCCGCCGGCGCGGGCGCTTGGTCAGAGGAAGAGCCTCCCGAACAGGTACCCGATGCCGAAGAAGACGAGGATCACGATCGCCACCACGGCGGCGACCAGGCCCATCATCGAAAGCAGTTCCGAGCCCGCGCCGCGGTCCATGCAGGAATCCTCGCACAGTCAGCGCCGAGCGCCGCTCGCGGCGCGGGCGGGACCGATCAGGTAATGCGATCCGGTGACCAGGAGAAGGCCCGCGGTGCTCGCGCGGGCGAGCTCCGTGGCGCGGCGGAGGGCCGCCTCCAGGTCGGGCTCGGCGACAGCCTCGAGGCCGTTGGCCCGGCAGAGGTCGGCGAGCTCGCCGGCCGGGCGCGAGCGGGCGCCGGGTCGGCCGTGCCCGAGCAGGGCCCCGGGCGGAAT
>DASZUW010000304.1:0-2317 GCA_035547475.1 Solirubrobacterales bacterium | reverse complement strand
CCCAAGGATGTGTCACCGAGGTGAGCCGTCGTGACGAAGACGCCGGGATCTCCACGCTTGCTCCCGTGTCGCACACGACGCACGCAGGCGCGGGCGACCTGGGTTACGCATGGGTTGACGCGGGCGACCTGGGTTACGCATGGGTTAACCCAGGTCGCCCGCACCTCCTGGGGCCCTCCATCCCGGCCCAGGATGTGACGGAAGGCCCAGAGGAGCGTGACGTCCCCGACGCCTTCGTGGCGTCTTCGTCACGAGGCGACCCGGCCCGGGCCGAGGTGTGGCGTCTCCCGCACGGGATCCGACACGAGGCAGGCCGTCCGATCGGTCAGGGGTCTCCGTGTCGAGTTCTGGTCGCTGAGCGACCAGAACTCGACGCGCGTCGGTGCGGGTGGCCGCATCCCGACGCCCGGACGCAGTCTCCTGACCGTTCGAACCCTTGCCTCCCCCACGCCGGGCCCCCGCGTCCTGGGCGCCTCATGGGGGTCACAGCCTGCCAGGACCCCCATGAGGCGCCCAGGACCCCGCCTCCCGCGCCCCGAAGTGGTGTGGGCGGCCCGCCCCCGCCAGACCGGCCCCGTCCGGTCACCCCGCCTCCCGCCCCTCGCCCTCCTCGACCCACTTCACCAGGGCGCGGAGGACGCCCTCGCAGCGGCGGGAGATGCGGGGGTCGGCGAGGCCCGCGACGGCGACGCTGGCGATCTGCACCTCGGTGAGGGTGTGGGGCTCCTCGTCGGAGCGGTGCTCCTGGCCGAGGCGGACCGTCCAGCGGCGCGCCGCCGCCTCGAAGCGGGGATCGTCCGCCCGGGCCAGGAGGATCAGGAGCTCGAGGGCGCAGTGGAGGCTGATCGGGCCGGTCCGGGCCATTTCGCGCGCCGCCCGTGAGGCGCCCTCGAGGTCGCGCCGCCCGACGGCGGCGTTGAAGCGTCCCAGGGCTTCCGAACGAGTGGCCACGAACATATGTTCGCATCGAGTTCAAGTAGGTTCGCTCGAAGAGGGTTAAACGACGAGAGGAGAGCGATGACGACGAAGGCCGATTTCACCGACGAGGAGTGGAAGCAAGTCCTGGAGGGCCCGACCAGCGCCGGAATGGTCGTCGCGACGGCCGCACGCGGCGGGACCTTCCGCGAGAGCTTCGCGATGGCCGGCGCCTACACCGAAGCGCGCAAGGAGCACGGCGCCTCCGAGCTGCTCGACGAGATCGTCACCCACCGTCCCAAGGCCGAGCGGATCAGGGCGCACTCGAAAGAGGAGCTGAAGGACGCCTATCTCGACGAGATCCGCGCCGCGGCCGGCATCGTCGCCGCCAAGGCGACCCCAGAGGAGCTCGGCGACTACCGCCTCTTCGTCGTCAACCTCGCCAAGAAGGTGGCCGCGGCGAAGGAGGAGAAGGGCTCCGACGGCGGCGTCACCGAGGCCGAGGCGGCGGCGATCGCCGAGATCGAAGGGGCGCTCGGCGTCTAGCGCCATGGCCGACGAGCCGCAGATCCTCGGCAAGAAGGGCTACAGGAAGGAGCTGAAGCGCCTGCAGATCGAGCTGGTCCGGCTGCAGGAATGGATCGTCCACGAGGGGCTCAAGGTCGTCGTCCTCTTCGAGGGCCGCGACACCGCGGGCAAGGGCGGCACGATCAGCCGCATCACCGCCAAGACCAACCCGCGAGTGATCCGCAACGTCGCCCTCGCCAAGCCGACCGACCGCGAGCGCGGCCAGTGGTACTTCCAGCGCTACGTCGCGCAGCTGCCCGCCGCCGGCGAGATGGTGCTCTTCGACCGCTCCTGGTACAACCGCGCCGGCGTCGAGCGGGTGATGGGCTTCTGCACCGACGCCGAGTACGAGGAGTTCATGTACTCCTGCCCGCGGTTCGAGCGGCTCCTCCAGCGCTCCGGCATCCACCTGATCAAGTACTGGCTCTCGGTCTCCGACGAGGAGCAGGAGCGCCGCTTCCAGGCCCGCCTCGACAGCCCGCTGAAGCACTGGAAGCTCTCCCCGGTCGACGTCGAGGCGCGCGCCCGCTGGGTCGACTACGCCGAGGCCAAGGACGAGATGTTCGCCCGCACCGACACCGAGGACTCGCCCTGGTTCGTGGTCGAGTCCGACGACAAGCGCTCGGCGCGGCTCAACCTGATCAGCCACCTGCTCGAGCAGATCCCCTACGAGCGCCTCGACCGGGAGCGGATCGAGCTGCCGCCACGCCAGGAGCGGCCCTACAAGCGCCCGCCTAGGTCTTCGGAAAAACAGGTCCCGGAGCGCTTTCGCGTCGAGTAGGGGCGCTTTCGCGCGGGGCGGGCCCCTCGCGGAGAGCGGGTGCCGGGACCGGCA
>DASZUW010000303.1:0-5499 GCA_035547475.1 Solirubrobacterales bacterium | reverse complement strand
CCGCGACGCCGGCTCGCGCAACCCCGTCTTCATGATCGACGAGATCGACAAGATGGGCGCCGACTTCCGCGGCGACCCGGCGAGCGCGATGCTCGAGGT
Source organism: Solirubrobacterales bacterium (assembly GCA_035547475.1). Classification (GTDB taxonomy): domain Bacteria; phylum Actinomycetota; class Thermoleophilia; order Solirubrobacterales; family 70-9; genus VAYN01. The sequence continues at coordinate 5,400 of DASZUW010000303.1, read as the reverse complement.
GCTCGACCCGGCCCAGAACGACACCTTCCGCGACCACTACCTGGACCTCGCCTTCGACCTCTCCGACGTCGTCTTCATCGCCACCGCGAACGTGCTCGACACGATCCCCGGGCCGCTGCTCGACCGGATGGAGACGATCGAGCTCTCCGGCTACACGCTGGACGAGAAGCGCCACATCGCGCGCAGCTACCTGGTCGACCGCCAGATCGCCGCGAACGGGCTGAAACCGTCCCAGATCGAGTTCTCCGACGCGGCGCTCACCGCGATCATCGAGGAGTACACGCGCGAGGCCGGGGTGCGGAACCTGGAGCGGCTGATCGGCACGATCTGCCGCAAAGTCGCGCGCGGGGTCGCCGAAGGGAAAGTGAAACGGAAGGTGCGCGTCTCCGGCAAAAGCGCGCGCGAGATGCTGGGGCGGCGGCGCGTCTTCGCCGAAACGCGGCGGCGCACCAAGGACCCCGGCGTGGCGACCGGCCTCGCCTGGACGCCCGCGGGCGGCGACGTCCTCTTCATCGAGGCGACCGGGATGCCCGGCAGCGGCAAGCTGACGATCACCGGGCAGCTCGGCGAGGTGATGAAAGAGTCGGCGCAGGCGGCGCTCTCCTACGTGCGCGGGCACCAGGCCGAGATCGCGCCGAAGCTGACCGAGGACTGGTTCGCCGACCACGACGTCCACGTCCACGTGCCGGCGGGGGCCGTGCCGAAGGACGGGCCCTCGGCGGGGGTGGCGATGACGGTCGCGCTGGCGTCGCTGATCAGCGGCCGGCCGGTGCGCAACGACGTGGCGATGACCGGCGAGGTGACGCTGACCGGCAAGGTGCTGCCGATCGGCGGGCTGAAGGAGAAGTCGTTGGCGGCGCAGCGGGCGGGGATCAAGCGGGTGATCGTGCCCGAGCGCAACGAGGGCGACGCGAAGGAGATCCCGAGCAAGGAGCTCGGGAACCTCCAGTTCGTGTTCGTCGACGAGGTCTCGAAAGCGATCGACGTCGCCCTCTCTTGAGGGGGCGGCGCTGATGGAGGCGGCGACCCTTCCGCGCGGCCGGCGCGGGACGACGGGGCGCGCGCGGCGCCGCGCGCCGCTCGACTGGGCGCGGGAGCGCTCGCGGGCGTTCTGGATCGTCGCCGGGCTGACCGCGCTCGCGGCCGCGCTGCGCTTCGCCACGCTCGGCGTGCAGAGCTACCACCACGACGAGATCGTCACCGCCAGCCGCGTGCTGCGCGACGGCTTCGGCCACGCGATGGACGCGGTCTGGTTCAGCGAGTCGACGCCGCCGGTCTACTACGCGCTGGCCTGGGCCTGGACGCAGCTCGTCGGCACCGGCGAGTACGGGCTGCGGACGGTCTCGGCGGTGGCGGGGGTGCTGACGGTCCCGGTCGCCTACTGGATCGGGGTGGAGCTGCGCGGGCGGCGCGCCGGCCTCTGGGCGGCGGCGCTGGTCGCGGTCAACCCGATGATGCTCTGGTACTCGCAGGAGGCGCGCGCCTACGCGCTGGTGACGCTCTTCGGCGCGCTCTCGGCGCTCTACTGGCTGCGGGCCGAACGCGGCGGGGCGCGGCGGGACTTCGTCTGGTGGGGGGTCTGGTCGGGGCTCGCGCTCGGCACGCACTACTTCGTCGCCTTCCCGATCCTCGCCGAGGCGCTGATGCTGCTGCGCCGGCGCGGGCTCCGGGCGAGCCTCGCCGGGATGGCGGTGCTCGGTGGCTGCGCGGTCGCGGTGGCGCCGCTGGCGATCCACCAGATGTCGGTCGGGCACGCCGAGTGGATCGGCAACTTCTCGCTCGGCCACCGGCTCTGGGAAACGGCATCGACCTTCGTCACCGGGGAGACCGGCGACATCATCGCGCGCCCCGAGCGTCCCTGGCTCGCGGTCGCGCCGCTGGTGCTGAGCCTGGTGGCCCTGGCGCTGCTCCTGCGGCGCGGGGCGGGGCGGGAGCGGCGCGCCGCGGGCCGGCCGCTCCTGCTCGTCGCCGCCGGCATCGGCATCCCGGTGCTGCTGGCGCTGGTGGCGGCGTCGAAGGACTTCGTCCTCGCCCGCAACCTGATCCCGGCGCTGGTGCCGCTGCTGGCGGCGATCGGGATCGCGGTGAGCTCGCCCGCCTCGCGCCGCCTCGGCGCCGCGGTCGGCGCGCTGCTGGTCGCCTACTCGCTCGGCTTCTGCGTCCTGGCGAGCAGCGACGAAGCGTTCCAGCGGCCGAACTGGAGCGCGGTCGCCGCCCGCATCGGCGAGCCGCACGGGCCGCGGGCGACCGTCACCTGGACGCTCGGCGAGGCGCCGCTGCGTTACTACCTGTCGACCGGGGCGATCCAGGTGCGGGCGAAGGAAGGCTACGACTGGCTGGTCAAGGAAGTCGACTTCGTCTCCGACGGCGAGGAGCCGGCGCCGCCGCGGCGGCTGCTCGGGCCCGGGTTCCGCCAGGTCGCCCGCGAAGACACCGGCCGTCTCTACATCCGCCGGTACCGCTTCCAGCAGCCCGGGCTGGCGCCGCTGCGCCTGCGCCGGCTGCGCGAGGCGAAGCTCGATTTCCGCACCAACGGGGTTCTCCTCGATGGCGTCGGACCCGAGTGATCGGGTATATCCTCACCGAATACTGCCCAGATCAGCGAGGGAGAAGGGATGTCCAAGACCAAGACGAGCCAGACGGCGGACCGCGCCGGCGACCTGTACGAGGCGGCGCGTCAACACCCGTACGTGCAGCGCCTGATCGAGGACGAAGATCTGCGCGAGAACCTCAAGGACGCGTTCAACTCCGCCAAGAAGGCCTACGGGCGCGCGACCGGCAACGGCAAGGGCACGGTGAAGGCCGTGACCTCCGACAAGAAGGTGCAGAAGGAAATGCGCCAGGCCGCCGAAGCGCTGCAGGAAGCGCGCGAGCGGCTGCAGAAGCCGCGCAAGAAGCGGCATCCGCTGCGGCGGATGATCATGCTCGCGATCGTCGGCGGCATCGTCGCCCTGGTCGTCAGCGAGGGTGCGCGCAAGGCCGTCCTCGACGCCCTCTTCGGTGCCGAAGAGGAGTTCGAGTACACCAGCACCACGAGCATCAACGGCTCGTAGGGGCGGCGATTAACTCGGTGGAGGCGGCGACCAAAGAGCGCCAGCTCAGCGGCGAGAAGGCGCAGCGCATCGTCGACGCGATGCGCGACAGCGTCGCCAGGCGCGGCGCGGCGGGCTCGACCGTCGAGCACGTCGCGCGCGAGGACGGGGTCAGCCGCGGCCTCCTCCATTACTACTTCGGCACCAAGGAGCGCCTCCTGGTCGAGGTGGTGCGGCGCGACACCGAACTGCGCATCGCCCGCCTCGACGAGCTACTCGCCGAGGCGAAGACGGCCGACGACGTCCTCGACGTCCTCGTCTCCAGCCTCACCGACATGATCGACAACGATCCGGGCTACTTCCTCCTCCTCTACGAGCTCTTCTCCGCCGGCCGTCGCAACCCCGACATCCAGCACGAGGTCGGCCAGCTCTTCGAGGCGACCCGCTCCCACGTCGCCAAGGTCTTCCGCGCCAAGGAGGACGAGGGCATCCTCTCCCTCCGCTTCGACGCCGAGGCCGTCGTCGCCTACCTCCTCGCCGTTGCCGACGGCTTCGCCCTCCAGTCCCTGAGCGACCCGAGCCGGGACATCACCCCGGCGTTGAACGCCGGGGCGGCGAGCGCGCGGTACCTGCTCGTCAGCGGTTGAGGGACGGGCGGGCTCGGGCCGTCCACACCACTTCGGGGCGCCGGCGGGGCGTCCAGGACGCGGGGCCCGGCGTGGGGGGCGCAAGGGTTCGAACGGTCAGGAGACAACCACGCGGGCGTCCGACCGTCGGGATGCGGCCACCTGGGCGCCGACGCGCGTCGAGTTCTGGTCGCTCAGCGACCAGAACTCCACACGGAGACTCCTGACCGATCGGGAGGCCTGCCCTGTGTCGGATCCCCGTGCGGGAGACGCCACACCTCGACCCGGCCCGGGTCGCCTCGTGACGAAGACGCCGAAAAGACGCCGGAACTTCACGCCTCCCTGGGCCTTCCGTCACATCCCGGGCCGGGACGGAGGGCCCCAGGAGGTGCGGGCGACCTGAGTTAACCCATGCGTAAACCAGGTCGCCCGCGCCTGCGTGCATGTTGCGCAAGACGGGAGCAAGTGTGGAGATCCCGGCGCCTTCGTCACGGCGCCTCATCTCGGTGACGGATCCGTGCGTCGTCCTTGGGCCTTCCGTCGCCCTCCCGTCACCCTGCGGCCAGGGTCCTGATCCGCTCCCCGTGGACCCGGCCGTCCCCTGCCGCCCCGGCCCGCCCCCCTACCCTGGCGGGCCGCCGACCGCCGGAGGGGTCACGCCGAAGACGACCTCGAAGTCGCAGGCGCCCTTGCAGGTGAAGAGGCTCGAGGGGGCGTCGCCGGACCAGGAGAAGGCGAAGGGCTCGGCGCGCTTGAAGAACTTGGCGTAGTCGACCGGCCAGGTGCGGGTCGGGGAGCAGTGGGAGGCGAAGCGGCCTCGGCAGCAGTAGCGGTCCGTGGCGAAGCGGGCGCAGGGTGAGGCGCAGGCGAGCGGGTGTCTGCTGTCGGGTGGCACGCGCAGGGCCTTGGGGCAGTGGACCTCGGAGGTGCAGACGCCGGGACGCAGGCAGCCGTTGGCGTCGATCGACCTTTCGGCTTCGCCGTGGATGACCCTGATGTACATCGGCAGGTTCGAGCCGTCGACCATCGAGACGTCGTAGAAGTCGAGGGCGGCGAAGGAATCGAGCTTGAACTCGGCGAGGGTGGCCGGAGCGTCGCCCGGGCCGCGGCACTGGAAGCGGCCGTCGCAGTCGCCGGTCCGACAGCCGCCGCGGCCGGCGTGGAAGTGGCAACCGGTGCGGCCCCATACCCGGGCGCCCCAGCCCGCCGGGACTTCGAAGGAGCCGCCGGTCCCCGGGGGCAGCTTCCAGCCGGTGCGCCCGGTGAGCGAGCCCGGCCAGGCCGCGAGCCAGACCGTCACGTCGGTCGCGTTCAGGAAGAAGACGGTGTGCGCGCCCCTCGCCATCGGCGTGGGTCGCACCTCGGGCCCCCCCGGAGCCCCGACCGCGCCCGCGCCGCTCATGGCCGTCGCGCCGAGGGCGAGGGCAACTCCGAGGACGATGGCGAGCCGTCGCAAGGGCCCGGCCCTCGCGTCAGCCCTGCGCGCTGGTGCTGTCGGCCTCGGCCGCGCCGGGGACGGTCGCCGCCCCCTCCGCCGCGCGCGCCTCTTTGCTCGGCGCCAGGAGCATGCTCATGTTGCGGCCTTCCTGCAGCGGCGCCGACTCGATCGTCGCCAGGCCGCCCAGGTCCTCGAAGAGCTTCTGCAGCAGATCGCGCCCGCGCTCCGGGTGGGCCTGCTCGCGGCCGCGGAACATGATCGTGATTTTGACCTTGTCGCCGTGCTTGAGGAAGCGCTCGACGTG